>DATIWW010000267.1:0-2015 GCA_035519175.1 Terriglobales bacterium | reverse complement strand
GTCTAGTCGGCGACGTGGCGGCCCATCAAGTCGGCAACTTGGTGCGGGACACCTTGCAATGGGGCGCCGCGAGCGCGGAGACCTTGGGTCGCGATGTGACGGAATATCTCCAGGAGGAGAGCCGCCACTTGCCGCAGCGCGGCGAGGTGGAGGGCTTTCTCGCCGCCGTGGATAAGCTGCGCGACGATACGGAGCGCTTGGCGGCGCGGGTCAAACGGCTGCGGGAGCGGATCGAGTCGCATGAATAATCCGCGCGCGCTTGTCTTCACCGTCGCACAACACGGTCGGCGCAACCCCGGCGAGGCGATCTCATGCTGATTTTGCGTCCCGGCCAGGTGCTGCGGCTGCTGTATATCAACTGGGTGCTGGTGCGCAACGGCTTGGACGAGATCGTGCTCGCCACCCACCTGTTCCGCCCGTTTCGGTTCTTGCTCTATCTCCTGCCGTGGCATTGGGTGCGCCGCGACCTGCCGCCGCGCGGCGAACGCATCCGCCGCACCCTGGAAGAACTCGGCCCCATCTTCGTCAAGTTCGGGCAGATGCTGTCCACGCGCCGCGACCTGTTGCCCGACGATGTCGCCCAGGAGTTGGCGAGGCTGCAGGATCGCGTGCCGCCCTTTCCGGGAGAGGAGGCGCGCGCCATCGTCGAAAAAGCCCTGGGCAAGCCAGTGGCGGAGCTCTTCGAAACCTTCGACGAACAGCCGCACGCCTCGGCCTCGATCGCGCAGGTGCATCTGGCGCGTCTGCAAAGCGGCCAGGACGTGGTGGTCAAGGTGGTGCGCCCCGGCATTCAAAAGACCATCGCGCGCGACATCGGTCTTCTCTACGTGGTAGCCGATCTGGCGGAGCGCTACTGGCGCGAAGGGCGGCGGCTGCGGCCGCGCGAGGTGGTGGCCGAATACGAAAAGACCATCACCGACGAACTCGATCTGCTGCGCGAGGCGGCCAACGCCTCGCAGCTGCGCCGCAACTTCCAGGATTCGGAACTGCTGTACGTGCCCGAGGTGTACTGGCCGTTCTGCCGCCGCCAGGTGATGGTGATGGAGCGCATCCACGGCATCCCGATCAGTGACGTGGCCGAGCTCAAGCGGCAGGGCGTCGATCTCAAGAAACTGTCGGCGCGCGGCGTGGAGATATTTTTCACCCAGGTGTTCTGCCACAGCTTCTTTCACGCCGACATGCACCCCGGCAACATCTTCGTGTCGCCGGCGGGACGCTACATCGCGGTGGATTTTGGGATCATGGGCACCTTGAGCCCCGTCGATCAGCGTTATCTCGCGGAAAACTTCGTGGCCTTCTTCAAGCGCGATTACCGGCGCGTCGCTGAGTTGCACGTGCAATCCGGCTGGGTGCCGGCTGGCACGCGCGTCGAGGACTTCGAGTCCGCGATCCGCACCGTGTGCGAGCCGATCTTCGAGCGGCCGCTCAAGGACATCTCCTTCGGTCAATTATTGTTGCGCCTGTTTCAGACCGCGCGCCGCTTTCACATGGAGGTGCAGCCGCAGTTGGTCTTGCTGCAAAAGACCCTGCTCAACATCGAAGGACTGGGCCGCGAGCTCTATCCCGATCTTGACCTCTGGCAGACCGCCAAGCCGTTCCTGGAGCGCTGGATGAGCGAGCAGGTAGGCGTGCGCGCCTTCTTCAAGGGGCTGAAGGAAGAGGCGCCGCGCTGGGCGGAGCGCCTGCCCCAGGTGCCGGCCTTGCTCTATGAAGTATTGCGCCGCGCCGAGCAGGGCGAGCTCAAGGTGGTGGTGAGCCCCGCGGAATGGGAAGAGATGCGCCAGACCCTGCAGCGCGGCCAGCAGCGCATCTACCTCGCCATCACCGGCGCGGCCCTGGTGATCAGCGCCGCGCTCGTCCTCGGCCTGGATGGGTATTCGCCCAGTATGTTCGGCAATGCGCCGATCATCACCTGGCTGCTGGGCGGTGTGGGCGCTTACCTGCTGGTCGCCTCCTGGCCCGGGGGGCGGGATTGAGAAATCTTCACCGCAAAGACACGGAGGGCGCAAAGAAGT
>DATIWW010000266.1:0-3779 GCA_035519175.1 Terriglobales bacterium | reverse complement strand
ACCGCCAGCGACAGGGCCAGCGCCGTCTCCGTCGCCACCCAGCGCAGCCACAGGTGGTGCGTGGAAAAAAGATACTGCGCGATGCTGTAGCTGGCCGCCCCCACCGCCACCACCACGGGCACGCTGACCAGCGGCCGCTCTTCCAGCAGCACCAGCACCGCCAGCCACGCCAGCAGGAAGATGGCCAGCCAGTTGGCGCGCGCCGGGGCCACCCGCACCGCGGTGCCCTCCAGCAGCGTGGCCAGCGCGGCCGCGTGTACCTCCGCTCCCGACAGCATCACCCGGCTGCCGTCCGCCCGCCGCGGCCGGAATACCGGAGTGAAGTGCCGGTCCTTGCCCGCCGCGCTGCTCTCCCCGATCAGCACGATCTTCCCGCGGAAGGCCTCCGGCGGGACCTTCCCGCCCAGCACCTCGCGCGCCGGGACGACCCGCGCCGGCGCCGTTCCCCACGACCCGATCAGGAAGGTGTTCAGCCCGCTGTCGTCCAGCGGGATCGGCGCGCTCCCCAGCCGGTAGCGCCCCGGCCCCTCCTGCCGCAGCGGCTCGCGCCGGTAGTTCGAGGCCAGGGCCACCGCGAAGGGCAGCGCCGGATAGCCGCGCGTGGGCAGCAAGAACGCGCGGCGGATGAAGCCGTCGTCGTCCACCGCGAAGTTCACGAAGCCCTCGCCGTAAGCCGCGCCCCCGGCGCAGTAGGAGGCCACCTTGGCGTCGGGCTCGCAGAACTGGGGCAGGGGATTCTGCGCCGGGATCCGCTCCGAGCCCAACTGGCTGGCCACGATCACGTTGCCCGCCTGGCGGAGCGCCTCCGCCAGGGCCCGGTCATCCTCGGGCCCGCGCCCTTCCGACAGCATCACGTCCAGCCCGATCAGCTCCGCGTTGCTCGCGGCCACCCGCTGGATCACCTCGGCCACCGCCCGCCGCGGCACGGGATAGCCGGGGAAGCCGGCCACGCTGGCGTCGTCGAAGTCCACCAGCACCAGGTGGGGATCGGGCGGCGCATAGCCGCGCGCGTTGACCAGCAGGTCGTAGCCGCTGCGCTCGGCGTCGCTCAGCAGCGGCCAGCGCCCCGCCCACCCCACCAGCAGGCAGATCATCCCCGCCAGCAGGGCGCTGACCGCCGGCGTGCGCAGCAGTGCCAGGAGTCTTTTCATCCCCGGGAAGAACCGTGTGGACTGTGTCGCACAGGCGCCCTCGCCTGTGCGTTCGCGCGCCAGTATATACCGCCCTCCGCTCCTGGGATGGCGTCATCCTGAGCGGCCTTCAGGCCGCGAAGGATCTCGCGCGCACCACCGCTGCCTCTACTTCAGCCCCTTCTCGATCTCCGTCAGCTTGGCGGCGGCCGCCTTCAGGTCCGCCTGCAGCTTGTGGCCCGCCTGCAGAGTCGCGGGGAGGCTGGCCAGCGCCAGGCTCTCGTCGATCTGGAACACCTGGGTCTCCAGCAGGGTGCGGAAGAGGTGGATGCGGTTGACCAGCGCCGCCTTGGCCGCCGCCCGGTCGGGCTCGCACTGCATCTGCTGGTACAGGCTGACGAACCAGATGGCGTTGTCCACCTCCATCATGGCCTCGCCCGCCTTTTGCCCCACCCCTGCCACCGCGTCCAGCTCCATCCCCTTGATCGAGTCGGGCTTGGGAAGGCCGGCCGAATCCTTCCCGATGGCCGTCTTGAGCGCCCGCAGCGCCTGCACCTCCGCCGACTCCTTGGGCGCCGCCTGCCCCGCCAGCATCGCCGGAAACATCGCCGCCAGCGCCCCTCCCAGCACCCATGCAACCAACCGTCCACGCCTGTTTTTCATGGCTCCCTCCGGCGGGGGATTCTAGCACTTACCCGCGCTCCCATCCCTCGAGTCATGTCATCCCGATCCCGCGCAGCGGGAGAGGGATCTGCAGTTGTGTGGCACAGCCGCCCTCGGCTGTGCGGCTCCCCCCTCGGGTGCCCTTCAGCATCACATCCGTGAGCATCCGCGTCCATCCGTGGCTGCTTGGAAGTGCCCACACTTTTCCCGTCTGCGTGAAGAGGCTCAGGTCAGCAGCGACCAGGCCTCGCGGTAGGGTTCGAAGAGGCGGCGGGACTGCTTGTGCTCCGATCCCAGGCGCAGCGTCTTGCGCCCAGCCAGGGCAGCCACCGGGATGATGTACCAGGCCTCCAGCGGCACCACCAGCACCGCCAGGAAATCGATCTCCTGGGGAGTGTAGGCGTGCTTCTGGTGCTGGCCCCGGCCCACCCCCACGTGATAGGAGGCGTGCCGGCGGTGGCAGGTGCGCACCGACTTGACCTGCACCCGGTGCAGGCCGGTCTCTCCTATGACGATGAAGTCGAAGGGGGCGCTGTCGCCCCAGGGCTTGGCCAGGTTCAGGCCCAGGTGGGTGGCCCGGTCCAGGAAGGCCGCTTCCGCCGCCTCCCCCCGCCGCTTGGCGGAGAGAGTGGTTTCCATGTGATATAGCCTTACACCACTATTATATCACGACCTGTCAAGCGTAGCGCCGGCCGGGGGCCCCACTCCAGCCTGCTCTTGGAGTGGGTGATTCCGGTTCGTGTGGCCCAGGCGCCCCGCCTGTGCTGGTGTAGGGCGGGCGTGCCGCCCGCCCGGACGGCCGCCACGGCCGTCCTGCACACGCCATCCCGCCCCGCGGGATGGCGTCTGTCCCCAGACGACAGCTCCCTGGAATCAGCTGCGCTTCCTGAAGTAGAGGACAGCCAAGGCGAGAACAACCACTATCACCGCCAGTTCGAGGATGCCGCTCAGCGTCATGGCGTCTGCCTCCCACCGACAAGACCATCATGCCATAAGCCGAGGGCGTCATCCTTTGCTTTTCCCACGATCCACTACCCACCATCCACTGCTTCTCTGTCATCCTGAGCGGAGCCCAGCCCGGCAAACTTCGTTGCCGGGCTGGGCGAGTCGAAGGACCTTGCGTTTGCTCTTCTCACTATCCACCATCCACTATCCACGATCCACTGCTTCTCCGTCCTCCCGAGCGCAGCGAGGGATCTGCTTCTTCGGAAGGGCACGGCTCGGTAGCCCAGGGTTTCAACCCTGGGTCGGGCTTTAGCCCGAACCGTGCCGGGTGCCCCACTCAAGCCCGCCCCAGCCCCGCCAGGGGCGGCAGAGGATAGCCCCGGGCGCGGTAGTCCAGGGCTTTAGCCCTGGATTGGGCTTCAGCCCAACCCCCGGGGTAAGAGACCGGCAAGACGCCCGCCGTGCCATCGCCCGCTGCCTTGCCCGGCGCGCCCGCCCTCTGCGCCATCACGCCCCGCCTTCTCTCCACCCTGCGCAACGAACGCGAAGGATGGGGCACCCGGCTAGCGCCGCCAGGCGCGATAGATGGTAGCCCCGGGCGTAAGCTCGGGGAAAGCTGCGAAAAGAAGATGCGCGCGCGAAGGAGCGCACGCGACCGAGCGCGGGCGAAAGCTACGCCTCAAGCCAAACCCGGGCTTGCGTGGGCCACCCGCCCTTTGCCAAGAACGCAAAGGCTCGGGGCCCCGGCTTGAGTGGGTGACGGCGAAGGAGCGTGCAGTGTCAGTGTCCGGGTTCGGTGATGGAGATGGATTGCAGCGACCCCGCGATCTGCTGCAGCTCCTCCTGAGAAGAGGCGTAGATCTCGATGGTCAGCAAATGGCCGTTCGCCACGGTCTGGATGTAGCCCTCATACGCGTGCTGGCTGCCGGCTGCCTGCTCCAGGTCCAGGCGCATGAACGTGCGCTGCTGCACCGTGAACTCCGCCGCCGGTGTTACCACCTTCAATCCTGCCGCCTTCACCATGTAGTCCGTCGTCAGCTG
>DATIWW010000265.1:0-5829 GCA_035519175.1 Terriglobales bacterium | reverse complement strand
GGCGTACTGCACCGGGATGCGGCGCTCGCTGCGCTCCACGAAGACGATGAAGGCCACCACCGCGATCATGCCCACGATCAGGATGATCATGGCCGCCGGGGTGAAGGCGCCCCAGGCCTTGGTGTTGACCTTGTCCCACAGGTCGGCGATGCCGCGGGGCAGGCCCACCACGATGCCGGCGAAGATCAGCAGCGACATGCCGTTGCCCACGCCGCGCTCGGTGATCTGCTCGCCCAGCCACATGACGAAGACGCTGCCCGCGGTCAGGGTGATCATGGTCATGAGCACGAAGCCCAGGCCGGGGTTGTTGACGAAGCCCTCGCCGCCGCGCTGCAGGGCGTAGGCGATGCCCAGCGACTGCACCGCACTGAGCAGCACGGTGAGGTAGCGCGTCCACTGGGTGATCTTCTTGCGCCCCAGCTCGCCCTCCTTCTGCAGCTTGGCCAGGGGCTCGTACACCACCGTCAGCAACTGCAGGATGATGGAGGCGGTGATGTAGGGCATGATGCCCAGGGCAAAGACGGTGAGGCGGCGCAGGTTACCGCCGGCGAACAGATCGATGAAGCCGAAGACGGTGCCGCGGCTCTGGTTGAAGAACTGCTCCAGCTTGTCCGCATTGATGCCGGGGGTGGGGATGTGCCCGCCCAGGCGGTAGACCGCCAGCAGCGCCATGGTGAAGAGCACACGCTTGCGCAGGTCGGGGATGCGGAAGATGTTGGTGAACTTCTCGATCATGGCTACGCCTTCGGCTCGGAGGTCCCTCGCTTGGCCCGGGATTTCGAGGGCGGACTCCCGGCCTCGCGCGGCTCGGCCTCACGCCCGCCGATCGTCTCAACCTTCCCGCCGGCCTTGGTGATCTTCTCCTGCGCCGACTTGGAGAACTTGTGGGCGTGCACGGTGACGGCGGACTTCAGCTCGCCGTCGCCCAGGATCTTGTAAGGCTCGCCGGCGCGGCGCAGCAGGCCGGCCTGGAGCAGCACCTCCGGGGTCACCGTCTTCTCGCCCAGGGCGGCGATGCGCTCCAGGTTGATGATGGCGTACTCCTTGCGGAAGATGTTGACGAAGCCGCGCTTGGGAATGCGGCGGTGCAGCGGCATCTGGCCGCCTTCGAAGCCGCGCATCATGCGCGAGCCGGAGCGGGAGCGCTGGCCCTTGTGGCCGCGGGTCGAGGTCTTGCCCATGCCCGAGCCCATGCCGCGGCCCACGCGCTTGCGTTTCTCCGACGCCTTCCGGGGTGCCCGAACTGTGGAAAGATTCATATGCCGACCTTTACCGCACGATCTCGACCAGGTGCGGGACCTTGTTGACCATGCCGCGGATGGCGGGAGTGTCCTCGCGCTCCACGATCTGGTTCAGATGAGTGAAGCCCAGCCCGCGCACGATCTTCTTGTGCTTGGTGGGGGCGGCGATGGCAGAGCGCACCCACTGGATGCGGAGGGTGGCCTTCTTGCCGGAGGCTTTCTGGGGGCTCATGGCTTAGAGCTCCTCCATGGACTTGCCGCGCAGGGCGGCGACCTCGCTGCGGTCGCGCAGCTTGCGCAGGGCGTCGAAGGTGGCTTTGACCACGTTGTGCGGGTTGGCGGTGCCGATGGACTTGGTGAGCACGTTCTGCACCCCCGCCGAGGTCATGACCGCGCGCACCGCTCCCCCCGCGATCACGCCCGTGCCCTCGGGGGCGGGCTTGAGCAGCACCATGCCGGAGCCGAAGCGTCCCAGCACGGTGTGCGGGATGGTGGTCTGGGTGAGGTTCACCCGGATGAGGTTCTTCTTGGCGGCCTCGATGCCCTTGCGGATGGCCTGGGGGACTTCGCGGGCCTTGCCCGAGCCGTAGCCCACCACCGCGGCCGCGGGGTCGCCCACCACCACCAAAGCGGCGAAGGAGAGGTTCTTGCCTCCCTTGACCACCTTGGTGACGCGGTTGATGGCGACCACCTGGTCCTTGAGCTGGAAGCTGCCTGCGTCGATCCGTTTCTTCACAGTTGGCATGGTTGCACTCGAATCCTGTCAGCTAGAACTGCAAACCGGCCTCGCGGGCGGAGTCGGCCAGGGCCTTGACCCGCCCATGATAGAGATAGCCGCCGCGGTCGAAGACCACCTTGCTCACGCCCTTCTGCTTGGCGCGCTCGGCGATCTTCTTGCCCACTTCCTTGGCGGCGGCAGTGTTGCCGCCCACGCGCTTGGCGCCCTTGGCGCCGCCCTCGGCGCTGTTGGCCGAGACCAGGGTGATGCCCTGCATGTCGTCGATGAGCTGGGCGTAGATGTGGTTCAGGGAGCGGTAGACGCTCAGCCGCGGGCGCTCCGCCGTGCCCAGGATCTTGGAGCGGATGCGCTCGTGCACGCGCTGCCGGGTGGCGTTCTTGGATAGTCGTGTCAGCATTTATTTTGCTCCCGTCTTGCCGACCTTCTTCTTGAGGCGCTCGCCCGCGTAGCGCACGCCCTTGTTCTTGTAAGGGTCGGGGGGACGCAGGCCGCGCATCTCGGCGGCCACCTGGCCCACCTTCTGGCGGTCCACCCCGGTGATGGTGAGTCGGGTCTGCTTGGCGTCCACGGTCACGTCGATGCCGGAAGGCAGCGGGTACTCGATGGGATGCGAGTAGCCCAGGCTGAAGACCACGATGCCCTTGCCCTTCATCTCGGCGCGGTAGCCGATGCCCACGATCTCCAGTTCGCGGGTCCAGCCCCGGGTGACGCCTTCGACCGCGTTGTTGACCAGGGCGCGCGCCAGCCCGTGCACGGCGGCCTGGGAATCGTTCTCGCGGGTGGCCAGCAGATGGCCGTCCTTCTGCTCCATGCGGACGCCCTGGGGCAGACGGGTCTCCAGCTTGCCCTTGGGACCCTGCACCGCCACCACGTTGCCCTGCAGGCTGACCTGCACGCCCTTGGGGATCGCAATCGGTTTCTTGCCAATTCTCGACATGACTCCTGCCTCGTCCCGCTACCAGATCTCGCAGAGCACTTCGCCGCCCACGCCTTCCTTGCGGGCGCGGCGGCCGGTCATCACGCCCTTGGGCGTGGTCAGGATGTTGATGCCCAGGCCGCCCAGCACGCGCGGGATCTCGTTGCGCCCCACGTACACGCGGCAGCCGGGGCGGGAGACGCGCATCAGGTTCGAGATGGCGGCTTCGTCGTTGGGGCCGTACTTCAGGTAGAGGCGCACGATCTTGTGCCCGTCCTCCTCGGTGGCCTTGAAGTTGGTGATGTAGCCCTCCTCCTTGAGGATGCGGGCGATCTCCAGCTTCAGCCGGGAAGCGGGAACATCCAGCTTCTGGTGCCTGGCCTTGATCGCATTGCGGATGCGGGCCAGGAAATCTGCGACCGGATCGGTCAAATTCATCGTCAACATCTCCTTGCGCCGCCCGTTCGCCCCGGCGAGCCGGGGAACCTGCGGCGGCGGTGAAACCCAGTTGCTAGTTGCCCGTTTCTCGTTTCTAGTTTCTAGAAAGAGAAACGCCTTGCTACCAGGACGACTTGGAAACCCCGGGGATCTCGCCGCGCAAGGCCAGCCCGCGGAAACAGAGGCGGCAGATGCCGAACTTGCGCAGGTAGCCGCGCGGGCGCCCGCACAGGCTGCAGCGGTTGTGCCGCCGCGACGTGAACTTGGGTTTCCGTTTGTCCTTGACTCGCTTTGCTGTGGTTGCCATGGTTCCTTTTCTGCCGGGGCTCAAGCCCCGGATCTTGCATCTCCCCAAGCGGGCCGGAAGGCCCGCTCTTCCACCTACTGGGGCCGGAAGGGCATGCCCAACTGCTTGAGCAGGGCGCGCGCTTCGTGGTCGCTCTTGGCGGTGGTCACGATGGTGACGTTCATGCCCTTCATCTTGTCCACCTTGGCGTAGTCGATCTCGGGGAAGATCAGCTGGTCGTGCAGGCCCAGGGTGTAGTTGCCGCGGCCGTCGAAGGAGCGGGTGGAAACGCCCTTGAAGTCGCGCACCCGGGGCAGGGCCACGTTGACCAGGCGATCGAAGAACTCGTACATGCGGTCGCCGCGCAGCGTGACCATGGCGCCGATGGGCATGCCGGCGCGCACCTTGAAGGCGGCGATGGACTTCTTGGCGCGCGTGACCACGGGCTTCTGGCCGGTGATCTGGCCCATCTCCTGGACCGCCGGGTCCAGCACCTTGGCGTTCTGGGTGGCCTCGCCCACGCCCATGTTGACCACGATCTTGTGCAGCCGCGGCACCGCCATGGGGTTCTTGAGCTCGAACTCCTTCATGAGCGCGGGCGCGACCTCCTTCTCGAACTTGACGCGCAGGCGCGCCCCGCCCTTGACCCCGGCCTGGGGCCGGCCTTCGGGCTGCTTGGCTTCCGCCTGTTTCGCTTCCGCTTTCGGTTTCGCCATATCAGAATCCAGTCGTTCGTCGTTGGTCGTTGGTCATTGGCGACTTCGCCAAGACCTCCATCATTTATCCAAAGTACTGCCGCAGCGGTGGCAGATGCGCACCTTGCGGTCGCCGCGCACTTCGTGGCGGATGCGCACCGGCCCGCAACTGGGGCAGAGCAGCATCACGCTGGAGGTGGAGATGGGACTCTCCTGCTCGGCGATGCCGCCCTTCACGTTCTTCTGCGGGTTGGGGCGCACGTGCTTCTTGACCATCTTGATGTGCTCGACCAGCAGCGTGCCCTCGCGGGGGAAGACGCGCAGCACGCGACCCTCGCGGCCCTTGCCGCGGCCGGCGATGACCCGCACGGTATCGTTGCGCCGAATATCCACTTGCGCGCTCATGGTCACAGCACCTCCGGAGCCAGGGAGACGATCTTCAGGAACCTCTTCTCGCGCAGCTCGCGGGCCACCGGTCCGAAGACGCGGGTGCCGACGGGCTCGCCGGTCTCGTTGATGAGCACGGCGGCGTTCTGGTCGAAGCGGATGTAGGTGCCGTCGCGGCGGCGGTGCTCCTTGCGGGTGCGCACGATGACCGCCTTGACCACCTTGCCCTTGGGCACCTGGCTGTCGGGAGCGGCTTCCTTGACGCTGGCCGTGACCACGTCGCCCAGGCCGGCGCGCAGCCCGGTGTGCCCGCCCAGCGGCAGGATCATCTGCAGCTTGCGGGCGCCGGAGTTGTCCGCCACCTCCAGCATGCTTCTCATCATCACCGACATAGCTTCGTTCTCCGTTCTTCCCCGGGCCTAGTTCGCCTGGGTCTCCTCGACCTGGGGCACCAGGGCGGCCTTGCGGATGATCTCGGTCAGGCGCCAGCGCTTGAGCCGGGAAAGCGGCCGGGTCTCCTCGATCCGGACCACGTCGCCCACGTGGGCCAGGCCCTTCTCGTCGTGGGCATAGAACCGCTTGGAGCGCGAGACCACGCGGCGGTACAGGGGATGCGCCTTCTGGCGCGTGACCTCGACCACGATGGTCTTCTGCATCTTGGTGGAAACCACCTCACCCACCTTGGTGTTGCGGCGGGAGACGGCCGGATTGGGAGTGTTGGCTTCAGGCATGGCTTAACGCTTCTCCGTCGCGGCCGCCTTGCGGGACGCGCTCTTGGGGGCCTCGCCGGCCAGTTGCTGCTCGCGCATGATGGTCTTCACGCGCGCCAGGTCCTTGCGCAGGCCGCGGATCTTCTTCAGGCTCTCCGTCTGTCCCATGTTCATCTGAAATTTCAGCTTGAACAACTGGTCCGCAAGATCGCGCTCCTGATGCTTAAGCTCAACGTCGGTTAGGTTGCGAATTTTGTCAGCCTTCATAATCGATTCTCAGTGCGCGGTCTCGCGCTTCACAAAAGACGTTCGCAGCGGCAGCTTGTGCGAGGCAAGACGCATCGCCTCGGCCGCCTCCGTCACAGTGACGCCTTCCATCTCAAACAGGATCTTTCCGGGACGAACCACGGCGACCCA
>DATIWW010000264.1:0-4200 GCA_035519175.1 Terriglobales bacterium | reverse complement strand
TTTGCCCTACATGGTGGCCATCACGTTCTTCCCCGTCACCATCGTGCGGTACCTCGCGCGCGGCTTTACTTACTCGAGCCAGTCGTCGCAGTTCCTGGAGAACCAGCAGCACTTCTGGGACATGGTGTCGTTCCACTACGGCATCCTCATCCTGTTCGTGGGGCACCTGATCGGCTTCCTGGTGCCGCGCGGGGTGCTGCTGTGGAACGCGCATCCGCTGCGGCTCTACATCCTGGAGATCTCGGCGCTGGTGTTCGGCCTGCTCACGCTGGTTGGGCTGCTGGGTGCGATGGAGCGCCGCCTGGTCAATCCCAAGGCGCGCATGGTCACCAGCCCCGCCGACTGGATGATCGAGATCCTGCTGCTGGCGCAGGTGATGCTGGGCATCTACGTCGCCGTCTTCCATCCCTGGGGAAGCTCGTGGTTCGCCGCCTCGCTGTCGCCCTACCTGTGGTCGCTCTTCAAGTTCAATCCCGACGTGAGCTACCTGGCCACGCTGCCCCTGGTGGTGAAGGCGCACATCATCACCGCCTGGCTGATCTTCGGCCTGATCCCCTTCACCCGACTGGTGCACATCCTGGTGGCGCCCTTCCCCTACCTGTGGCGCAAGCCCGAAGTGGTGCGCTGGTACGGGCGGCGGCTGCCCGAGGCGGGACGCACCCGGCTGGCGGGATGAGTGCATGAACGCTGCTTGCCAATCCGGGTGGACGCCGGCGCTCCTGCAGGTGAAGCTGGACTACCTGACGCTCTTCACCGCGTGTGTCCTGCTGGCACTGCTGCTCTATTGCCTGGCACCGCCGCTATACCGCCGTCTTGGCCGCGGGGAGCCGGCCTCGGAGCAGCCTGCAGCGCCGCAGAACAGCCAGCCGCACCGGGTCATCAGCTTCCTCGACAGTTCCATCCTGACGGCAACGCTGGTGGGTGCGCTCTTCTTCAGCCTGTTCATCCTGATTCCCAAGACCACCGCCTTCCGCCTGCCTGGCGACCAGATCGGCTACGAGCCGCCGCAGCCCATCGCCTTCTCCCACCAGTTGCACGCGGGCGAGATGCAGATCTCCTGCCTCTACTGCCACTTCGGGGCGGAAAAGAGCCGCCACGCCGGCGTCCCGCCGGAGAACGTCTGCATGAACTGCCACAAGTTCGTGACCGCGCCGCTGGGCGCCGTCCGCGCCGAGGACGAGCAGGCGAAGAAGGAAGGCCGGCCGCCACGCCGCGTCATATCGCCGGAGCTGGCCAAGCTCTACGACGCCCTGGCCCTCAACGCCCAGATGCAGCCCGACCCGGCTCGCCAGCCGCATCCCCTGGCCTGGACCAAGGTCCACAACCTCCCCGACTTCGTTTACTTCGACCACCGCGCCCACGTGCACGCCGGCGTCACCTGCCAGACCTGCCACGGCCCGGTGGAAACCATGGAGCGCGTCCGGCAGGAGCAACCTCTGACCATGGGCTGGTGCGTGAACTGCCACCGCGACGTCAACCAGAAGGGCGTCGGAGGCAAGCGCGTCAACGCTTCCACCGACTGCGCCACCTGCCATTACTGAGGAGAGCACGTTGTCCGACCAGCACGCTAAGCGGTACTGGAAGAGCCTGAGGGAACGCGACGCCGATCCCGATTTCCTGCGCGCCGCCCGGAACGAGTTTCCCGAAGAGCTCGACCGCCCCGCCGTGCAGGTCCACCGCCGCGACTTCCTCAAGCTGGCGGGCTTCGGCGCCGCAGCCACCGTGCTGGCCGGGTGCACACGCGCGCCCGTGGAGAAGGCCATCCCCATGCTGGTGCAGCCGGAGGAGATCATCCCCGGCCGCGCGCTCTACTATGCTTCCTCCTGCGCCGGGTGCAGCGCCGGCTGCGGCGTGCTGGTGAAGAACCGCGACGGCCGCCCGGTGAAGCTCGAGGGCAACCCGCAGCAGCCGCTGGCGCGCGGCGGACTGTGCGCCGTCGGCCAGGCCTCGCTGCTCGGCCTCTACGACTCGCAGCGCTTCAAGACCCCGCAGCGAGCAGGGACGAACTCCACCTGGGCTGAGGTGGACGGCGAGATCAGGGCCCAGCTTGCGAGGACCGCTGCCGACAAGGGAGCCGTGCGGTTCCTGACGGGCACCCTCACCAGCCCCACCATGCGCGCCGCCATCGCCGAGTTCCTCAAGCCCTTCGCGGATGCGCGCCACGTCGTCTACGACTCGCTCTCCTCCTCCGCCATCCTCGACGCTCACGAGCGCACCCACGGCGCGCGCCGGCTGCCGCGCTACCGTTTCGACAAGGCCGAAGTCATCGCCAGCTTCGATGCCGACTTCCTGGGTACCTGGATCTCGCCGGTGGAGTTCACCGTCGGCTGCCGCGCCGGCCGCGACCTGGAGGCCAGGCCGCCGCGCCTGTCCTGGCACGCGCAGTTGGAATCGCGGATGTCGCTGACCGGATCGAAGGCGGACCTCCGCCGCGCCGTCGCTCCTGCCGAGATGCCCGCGCTGCTCACCGGGCTGGCCGCGCGCCTGGCAGTGACCGCCGGGTTGGGCGCCAAGATCGCACTTGCCCGGCAGTGGGAACCCAAGGACCGCGCTACGCTGCTCGACGACCTTGCCGGCCGGCTGTGGTCGGCCCGTGGGCACTCGCTCGTGGTCGGCGGCTCCAATGAGGTGGACGAGCAGGTGCTGATCAACCTCATCAACCACCTGCTCGGCAACTACGGCCAGACGGTCGATCTTGAACATCCCTCCTACCAGGCGCAGGGCAACGACCGCGACCTGGAGGCGCTGCTCACCGAAGTCAACCGGGGCAAGGTCGCCGCGCTGTTTATCCACGGGGTCAATCCGGCTTACGACCTTCCCGCCGGCGAGGCCCTGGCGGGCGTCCTGCAGGGCGTGCCTTTGGTGGTCAGCTTCGCCTCGCGCCCGGACGAGAGCAGCGCGCTCGCCCGGTTCGTCACCCCTGAGCCGCACGCGCTGGAATCCTGGGACGATGCCGAGCCCGTCCACGGCCTGCTCAGCCTGACCCAGCCGGTGATCCGGCCGTTCTTCCAGACGCGTCCGCTGGTCGAGTCGCTGGCCGCCTGGTCGGGCGTGCCGCGCTCCGCCTACGACCTGCTGCGCGAGCGCTGGCAGCGCGAGGTCTTCCCCCTTCAGTCGCGCGAAAAATCGTTCGACGCGTTCTGGGACCGCTCGGTCGAGGCCGGCTTCGCCGAGGTGGAGGTACCGCCGCTCGCGAGCAAGCCCTTCGACCTCGCCGCGGTCCGCCCCCTCCCGCAGCCGCCGCGCCTGCAGCGGGACAGCTTTGCCCTGGTCCTCTATCCCAAGATCGGGATGCGCGACGGCCGCCACGCCTACAACCCCTGGCTGCAGGAGATGCCCGATCCCATCAGCAAGGTGGCCTGGGACAACTACGCCTGCCTGGCGCCGGCGGCTGCTGCGCGCCTGGGGGTGAGCGACGGCGACACCGTCACGCTCGACGGCCCCAAGGGCGTGGCTCCGCTGGTGCTACCCGTCTTCGTGCAGCCCGGCCAGCACGACCAGATTGTCGCCGTAGCCTTGGGCTACGGCAGCCGGCTGAGCGCGCGTTTCGCCAAGGCCGGACCGCAGTGGATCGAAGCGCGGCCCACGCTGGGCCCGAACGGCCTGGTGGGGAGCAACCTCGCTCCCTGGCTGCGACTGCGCGAGGGCACCCTGCGCTACTCCGGCATGCAGGTGCGATTGAGCCAGGCGGCGCAGCGGTACCCGCTGGCATCCACGCAGATCTACGGCTCGCTTACGGTTCCGCCGGAGCTGGCGCCTCCCGGCGGCGCCACCCGCCCGTTGATCGAGGAGACCGTGCTGCCCGTCTTCCTCCAAGCGGCCAGTTCTCCCCAGTCGCCGAAGGAAGAGGGCACCGAACTCTGGCCCTCCGACCACCCCTACAACGGTCATCGCTGGGCCATGGCCATCGACCTGACCGCGTGCACCGGGTGCTCCGCCTGCGTCGTCTCCTGCCAGGCCGAGAACAACACTCCGGTGGTGGGTCGCGACGAGATCCGCCGCAACCGCGAGATGCATTGGCTGCGCATCGACCGCTACTACTCTGAAACGCCGGCCGGCGACGTGGACGTCGCCTACCAGCCCATGATGTGCCAGCAGTGCGACCACGCTCCCTGCGAGACCGTGTGCCCGGTGCTGGCCACGGTGCACAACGAGGAAGGCCTGAACATGCAGGTCTACAACCGCTGCGTGGGCACGCGC
>DATIWW010000263.1:0-2834 GCA_035519175.1 Terriglobales bacterium | reverse complement strand
GCCTTCACCTCGGCGAGGTCGAAGGTCTGGCCGTAGGGCGCGCTGACCAGTTCCACCTGGCATCCGAATGCCTTGGCAAGGTCGCGCCAGCGCTCACCGAATTTGCCGGCGGTGAGCACCAGCACCTTCTCGCCGGGCGAGGTGAGGTTGGAGACGGCGGCCTCCATCGCCCCCGTCCCCGACGAGGCCAGCAGCACCACGTCGTTGCGCGTGCCGATGAACATCTGCAGGTCTTCGAGTACGCGGGTGTAGAGGGCGCGGAAGTCGGCGGTGCGGTGGTGGTACTCGCGGGCCATGGCCGCCTGCGCCGCCGGCAGCAGCGGCGTGGGGCCGGGCGTGAAGAGGCGGGTCTTGCGCAGCATAGGCTTCTTTCCGGGATGTGGGCTGAAACCGCGGCATCATCATAAGCCTTCCCCGGGGAAGGAGCTACGGTTTGCGCGCCGTCCTGATCCCGCGGCGGGAGAGGACCTCACCACAAAGGACACGCAGGCAGACACGAAGGGCACAAGGGAAGACGACGGCGCGGCGCGCGAGATCCTTCGGTCCTGAAGGACCTCAGGATGACGCCTTCAGGGTCTGGCTGAGTGCTGCCGGCTGACTGCTGAGAGCTGCCATCCGCCCGCTATAATCACCGCATGAGCCTCGCCGAGAAGATCCAGTCCGACATCACCGCCGCCATGAAGGCGCGCGAGGAATTGCGCCTCTCTACCCTGCGCATGGTCAAGAGCGCGCTGGAGAACAAGCGGGTGGAGAAGATGGCCGCGCTCGATGACAAGGAGTCGCAGGCGGTGCTGGCCACCCTCATCAAGCAGCGCAAAGACTCCATCGAGCAGTTCACCAAGGGCGGGCGCCAGGAACTCGCCGACAAGGAGGCCGCCGAGATCGTCATCATCGAGGGCTACCTGCCCAAGGCGCTGGGCGAGGCGGAGATCGCGGCCGCGGTGCGCGCCGCCATCGCCGAGATGGCCGCCGCCGGCACCGCTCCGACGATGAAGGACATGGGCGCGGTCATGAAGAACGTGATGGGGAAGTTCGCCGCCGCCCAGCAGCGCGTGGACGGCAAGGTGGTCAGCGATACCGTCAAGCGCGAACTCACGCCCAAGCAGACCCCTTAACCACAGAGGACACAGAGGGCACAGAGGAAGTACGGGGAAGAAAGACCGGATTCAAATCACGCGATCACCCGATGCCTCTGTCCATCGCACGATTGGCCAGCTTGTCGGCCTCGCGGTTCTTCTCGCGGCGGACGTGCTCGATCTGGAACCACTGGAAGTCGCGGCGCAGGCGCTGCGCCTCGGCGTGCAGCGGCTTCAGTTCCGGGCTGCGCACCTTGTAGCGACCCTGCATCTGCCGCACCAGCAATTCCGAGTCGCTGAACACCTTGAGCCCGTGCGCGCCCGCGCGCCGCGCATACTCCAGCACCGCCAGCAGCCCGGCGTACTCGGCGTGGTTGTTGGTGCGGTGTCCCAGGTACTCGCTCAATTCGGCCAGCTTGTGGCCGGCCTGGTCGGTGATCACCGCGCCGTAGCCGGCCGGGCCGGGATTCCCCCGCGCGCCGCCGTCGATGTGCGCCACCAGATACTCCGCCGGGCGGGACTCGGCCTCGGCGGCAAACAGGGGGGCCTGGGCGGGCTTCCTGACGGCGGATGGCTGACGGCGGATGGCTATCTTCCTTCCGACAGCCGGTTGGCCAGGCGTTCGGGGAGCTTGGCGGCCAGGATCTTCTTCTGCGCCCCCTTCACGTCATAGGGGACGCGGTGGAAGGTGAGCTTCCAGGCCTCGGAGTCGAAGCTGGCGAAAGCGGCGCGGGAGTCGCCGTCGCGCGGCTGTCCCACCGAGCCCGGGTTGAGCAGGTACTTGGCCTCGCGCTTGAGCGGCAGCTCCACGCTCTCCGCCTGGTCGCGGGTGCGGTACATGGGACGCAGGGTCTCCCAGCGCCCGGCGTCCACCGAGAAGCCGCCCTGGATGTGGGTGTGGCCGAAGAAGGTGATGGCGACTTCGGTCTCGGTGAGGGGCTCGACCGCGTCGCGCACCACGATGAGGTAGTCGTCCTCGTCGAGCGGCGAGCCGTGGACGCAGTGTACGCCCTCCACCCCGGGCAGCGGGACCGGACCCGCGGGCAGCGCCTTCAGCCACTCCAGGTTCTCCGGAGTCAGGGTCTGCTTGGTCCACAGCGCCGACAGGCCGGCGATGGGATTGAAGCTCTCGATGCCCATCACCCCGGCGCAGGCCTTGTCGTGGTTGCCGCGCACTACCAGCCCGCCCAGGGCGCGCGAGCGGTCGGTGGCCTGGTTGGGGCTGGCGCCGTAGCCCACGACGTCGCCCAAGTTCACGATGGCGTCGCAGGCGGGCGCGGCCGCCAGGCAGGCTTCGAGGCCCTCCTGGTTGGCGTGGATGTCACTGATAAAGAGTATGCGCACGCGGGTTGATCGACGGCAGAAGAGCGATTATAGCAGCTAGCCCTGCTCCCTTCCGACCACCGGGCAGCGCGCCCGGTGCCCGGGTGCGATCTCGACCAGCGGGGGCAGGGCGCGCGCGCACTCGGGGACGCGCAGGCCGCAGCGCGGCTCGAAGGCGCAGCCGGAAGGCAGCGCGGTGAGCGGCGGCACTGTGCCTTCCACCGTCTCCAGCGGCCGCCCGCGCCGGCTGCGCAGGGTGGGCACCGCCTGGAGCAGCCCGCGGGTGTAGGGATGGATCGGGGCGCGGAAAACCTCGGCCGCCGGGCCGGTCTCTACCACGCTGCCACCGTACATCACCGCCACCCGCTCGGCCACCCGCGAGACCACGGCCAGGTCGTGGGAGGTGAACAGCATCGCCAGGCCCAGCTTGTTCCG
>DATIWW010000262.1:0-14965 GCA_035519175.1 Terriglobales bacterium | reverse complement strand
GCCGGCAGAGGCGCGTAGCCCTGCTCCCGCGCTATCTCCTGCCCGCTGCTCAGCGCCCATTGCAGGAAGTCGGAGAGGGCGCCGGCCCGCTCCGGCTTCAGCCCGCTCGCCGGAACGTAGAGCCAGGTGAAGCTGGTGATGGGATAGGAGTTCTTGCCGGGGGCGTTGGTCAGCGACACGCGCAGGTCCGCCGCCATGGACTTCTGCAGGGCCAGGCAGGCTGCGGTCATGGACTCCGGCGAGGCGCTCACGAACTCCCCGGAGGCGTTTTCCACGCTGCCCGCGCGCACCCCTTGGTCGTGCAGCGCGAAGCCCAGCTCCACGTAGCCCAGCGCTCCCGCCGTGGACTTCACCCTGCCCACCATGTCCTGGCCGCGCTCGGCGGTCTCACCCAGCGGCCAGGTGGGCGAGGGCGTCTTGCCGATGCGCGCCCGCCACTCCGGGCTGGTCTTGGAGAGGAAATCGGAGAGGATGTAGTTGGAGCCCTTGCCCGGGTTGCGGTGCACCACCGTGATGCCCAGGTGGGGCAGCTTGGCGCCGGGGTTGAGGCGGGCGATGGCGGGGTCGTCCCAGTTCTTGATCGTTCCCAGGAAGATCCTCGCCAGGACGTCTCCGGAAAAGCGCAGCGGCCTGCGGCTCCCCGGCACGTTGTAGATGGGAACGATGGCCGCCAGCACCGTGGGCACGTGCACGATCTTCACCTTGGCGGCGCGCAGTTGCTGGTCGGAGATGGGCACCTCGCCGCCGCCGAAATCGCCCGAGCCCGCGGTGATCAGGTTGATGCTCTCGCTGGTGCCCAGGCCCTGGTAGTGCACCTGCACCTTGGGATTCCGCTGGTTATAGCGCTGCACCCAGGCGTCGTAGAGCGGGCTGGGGAGATTGGAGCCGGAACCCACCAGGGAGATCACCTGGGCGGCGGCACCCGGGACCAGCATGGCCAGCAGCAGGGCCAGCCCGGCGCCGCTCACCCGCCGGCCGCGGAGCATCGTGGCATTCATATCCCCTCCCCCAACCAAGACGTGCGAAAGTGCGGGTATTTGTACCGCACCCGGAGGCCGCTGGCAATGGGAGAGAAGGCCCGGAAGAAAACTTCGGTAACCCCGGCCGCGGGAGGTCCCCTCCGGCGCGCAGCGGCTACTGCATGTAGAAGAGGCTCAGGCGGGGCAGGCCGAAGCGCTCCAGCAGGCGCTTGTGGACGTACTGCTTGTGCAACTGCTCGATCTGCGCCGCCGACATCTTGCGGCGGTAGGGGGCCAGGTCGCGGTCGGCCTCGCGCCGCACCGCCAGCAGCTCCTCGTCGGGAGTGGAGGCCACCAGCGCGGCGAACAGCTTCTCCTCCATGACCGTGAGCCGGCGCTCCACCTCCTCCAGGGCGCCGCGCAGCCCGGAGGCCAGGTCGTGCAGGGTGCGCGCGTGCTCGCGGGCAATGGCGTGCGCCGCACCGGGCAGCGCCGCCTTCTCCAGCGCGGCCGCGTTCTTCTTCAGGTAGTCGGCCACCTGCTCGGCGGTGAAGCCGGTCTCCTGGGCGGGGCCGGTGGGGGCCGCGCCCACTGCCGCTTCCTTCATCGCCTCGGCCGCGGCCAGCACCTCCTGCGAGCAGAAGGCCAGGGAGTTGATCTTGCGGGTGTGCGCGGCACGGCGCTCCCAGCGCTCGAAGGTGGCGTCGATGCCGCGCAGCACCGCCGCCAGCGGGATGCCCGCCTCCTTCCAGGTCTCGATCAGCGCCCAGTCCAGCGTGGAGAGCAGCAGGATGGTGCCGCGCTTCTCCCGGAAGTGCTCCTCGATCTCGGTGAAGTAGTTGAAGTAGTTTTCCACTTTTTTCGGAAGGGCACGACTTCAGTCGTGCCGCGGGGTCGTCGGGGAATTCTGCTCCCGAACGAGCGCGCAGCGTCAGCGAGCGCGAAGCGAGGGAGCAAAGCTTACGCCTTGGCCCGCCCCTTCCTCTCCGGCTACTCGCGTTGCGCCACCGCGTTGCGTTCCCAGATCAGCCGCAGGCCCTCCAGGGTCAGCCACTCATCCACCGCCGAGATGTACTTCGAGCTTTCGGCCAGCAGCGGCGCCAGTCCCCCGGTGGCGATGACCTTGCTCTCCTTGCCCAGTTCCGCCAGCATGCCTTCGAGGATGCCGTCCACCAGCCCCAGGTAGCCGTAGTAGAGGCCCGACTGCATGCAACCCACGGTGTCGGTGCCGATGACCTTCTCGGGCTTGCGGATGTCCACGCGCGGCAGGCGCGCGGTGCGCTGGAAGAGCGCCTCCGCCGAGATGCCCAGCCCGGGGGCGATCACGCCACCCAGGTACTCGCCCTTTTTCGACACCGCGTCGAAGTTGGTGGAGGTGCCGAAGTCCACGATGATGCAGGGCCCGCCGTACTTGGCGAAGGCGGCCACTCCGTTCACGATGCGGTCGGCGCCCACCTCCTGGGGGTTGTAGGTGAGCACCGGCATGCCGGTCTTCACTCCCGGCTCGATGAACAGCGGCTTGGTCTTGAAGTAGCGCTCGCAGACCTCGCGCAGGGTGGAATCCAGCGGCGGCACCACCGAGGAGATCACGATGCCGCGGATGTGGCCGACCTCCAGCCCGTCCAGCGCGAACAGGTTGCGGAAGAGCACTCCGTACTCGTCCACCGTCTGGCTGCGGTTGGTCTCCACCCGCCAGTGCGCCACCAGGCGCCCGTAGCCGGCGGACGGGTCGGCGGTGAAGCCGGCGGGCCGGGTGAAGACCCCCAGCACGGTGTTGGTGTTGCCGACATCCAGGACCAGCAGCATCACGGTTCCTTGAAGGCGCGCACGCCTCCGGAGAGCACGGTGCGCAGGCCGGCGGCGGTGCGCACCCTGAGAAAGCCGCGCGCGTCCAGGCCTTCGGTCACGCCCGCGTAGCCCGAGTCCTCTTCCACCTCGACGCGCTTGCCGCGGGCGTAGGAGGAGCGCTCCTCGAAGCGGCGGAAGACGGACTGCGCGGCCTCCGCGGCCTCCGGCCCGGTGGAGGCGGCCAGCGCCCGGTACTCGCGGTCGAGCGATTTTAGCAGAGCCCCGGCCAGCGCCACTCGCGACCACTCCTGCCCCGACTCCAGGCGCAGCGAGGTGGCTTGGCCGTGCAGCTCCGCCGGAAACTTCTCCTGGTTCACGTTGATGCCGATGCCCACCACCGCGTAGCGCACGCGCGTGACCTCCGCGTTCATCTCGGTGAGGATGCCGCAGAACTTCTTTTCGCCCAGCAGCAGGTCGTTGGGCCAGCGCAGGTCGGGCTGCAGCCCGGTGACCTCTTCCACCGCGGCGCTGGCTGCCAGCCCCGCCGCCAGCGAGAGCGCCAGCACGTCCGCCGGGGCCACCCCCGGACGCAGGATGGCGGAGCAGTAGATCCCGGTCGAAGGCTCGGAGTGCCACGCGTGTCCGCCGCGGCCGTGCCCTGCGCTCTGTTCCTCGGCCAGGAAGACGGTGCCCTCGGGCTCGCCCGCGGCCGCCGCCTGCATGGCGGCGGTGTTGGTGGAGCCGATGCGGAAGTAGTGATGGATGCGGCGGAAGGTCGTCCCCTTCACCGCCGGCGCCAGCAGTTCCGGCAGCAGCAGGTCGGGGACCTTCTTGAGCTGGTAGCCGGTGGTGGGATGCCCGGCGATCTCCACCCCCAGGGCGCGCAGTTGCTCGATGAGCCGCCACACCGCCGAGCGCGACGCGCCCATCTCCTCGGCGATGCGCGTGCCCGAGACCACCACCATGGCGTGGTGCTGCAGCACGCGCAGGATGCGTCCCAGGCGCTCGTCGGTGCGCGCCGAGAGATCGAGCGCGGCCTGCTTGCCGCGGCGGCTTGGGGCGCTGGGCTTGATGCGGGAATTATGCGCGATTCAACCGGCAACTGGGAACCGGGAACTGCTTACGCCGGCACCATGCGCATCGACAGGTCCACCGCCGGGGGCGAATGCGTGAGCGCGCCCACGGAGATGTAGTCCACCCCGGTCTCGGCGTAGGCGCGCACGTTCTCCAGGTTGATGCCGCCGGAGCACTCCACCGGGACGCGGCGAGTGTGGGCGCGCACGCGCTCCACCGCGCGTTTCACGTCTTCCACCGCCATGTTGTCGAGCAGGACAGCCTCGGCGCCGTGGGTCAGCGCCTCTTCCAATTCCGCCGGCGAGCGCACCTCGATCTCCAGGGGCTGGTCGCCGCGGCGGTTGTGGTGGGCCAGCTCCAGCGCCTTGGCGATGCCGCCGGCCAGCGCGATGTGGTTGTTCTTGATGAGCACGCCGTCGGAGAGGTCGAGGCGGTGGTTCTGTCCGCCGCCGCAGCGCACCGCGTACTTGTCGAGCACGCGCAGCCCGGGGACGGTCTTGCGCGTGTCCAGGATGCGCGCGTGGGTGCCCGCGACCGCGTCCACGAAGCGGCGGGTCAGGGTGGCGATGCCGCTCAGCCGCTGCAGCACGTTCAGGATCACCCGCTCGCAGGAGAGGATGACGCGGGCGTTGTGCTGGATCACGGCGATCGACTGCCCCTTGTGCAGGCGCACGCCGTCGAAGATCTCGGGATGGCTGGTGACCTCGGGATGCGAGGTGACGGTGCCGTCCAGGCGGGCGAAGGCGCCGAGGATGCCCTCGACCGCGCCCTGCCCGCAGAGCACGCACTCCTGCTTGGCCAGGATGGTGGCGGTGGCGCGCTGCCGCGGGTCGATGCAGGCGTACGAAGTCGCATCGCGCGTGGCGCTGTCTTCCTTGAGCGCGCTTTCCAGGATGGCGGCGATCCGCCGGCTGTGCCAGTCCATAGAACCAGTCGTTGGTCGTTAGTCGTCGGTCGTTGGCCCGGTTCCCAGTTGCGTGAAACGTGAAACTTGAAAGGCGAGACCTTCTAATCCGCCCCCAGGCCGCGCAAGGCCGTGCGCGCCTTCTCGATCAGGACCTCCAGCTCGGCAGCGCGCTTCCGGATCCCCTCCACCACCTTGGCCGGGGCCTTGGCCAGGAACTGCTGGTTGCCCAGTTGCCGCTGCGCGTTAGCCAGTTCGCCTTCCAGCTTGCCCAACTCCTTCTCGAGGCGCTCGCGCTCGGCGGCCTTGTCGATCTTCTTCTCGTAGACCACGGCCACGTCGAAGCGCGCGCTAGAGCGCGCGTGCGCCGCCTTGGCCAGCGACTCCTCGACAAAGCTTACACCCTCCACCCCCGCCAGCTTCTCGATGGCCTCGCGGTTCTGCTCCAGCAGCGTGCGCACGCCGGCGTCGGCGTGCACCCGGATGGGCAGGCGCGCCTTGGGCTCCACCTTCAACTCGGCGCGCAGGTTGCGTACGCTCACGATCAGGTCCTGCAGGACGGCCATCTCGGTCTCGGCGGCGGGGTCGATCGCCGTGGCATCGCCCTCAGGATAGGCAGCCAGCGCGATGGACTTCAGCGGCGGCTTGCCGTCGTAGAGCGCGTGCCAGATCTCCTCGGTCAGGAAGGGCATGAAGGGCGAGAGCAGGCGCAGCGCCGCCTCGAACACGCCCAGCAGATTGCCGAAAGCGGCGCGCGCCGCCTCGCGCCCGGCGCCGCCCTCCGGCGCCAGCCGCAGCTTCACCATCTCCAGGTACCAGTCGCAGAACTCGCCCCAGAAGAAGCTGTACACGGTGTTGGCGGCCTCGTGGAAGCGGAAGCTTTCCAGCGCCTCGTGCACCTCGCGCGCCACCGCGTGGAAGCGCGAGAGGATCCAGCGGTCCTCCAACGTGCGAGCCTCGAAGCCGGCGATACCTGTGTGGGGCCGGATCTCCGATCCGGCCTGGGCGGACCGGAGCTCCGCCCCTGCGCGGTCCTGGAACTCCTTCAGCGACCACACTCCCGACTGCTCGGCCCGGTCCACGTTCATAAAGAGAAAGCGGGCGGCGTTCCAGATCTTGTTGGCGAAGGCGCGGTAGCCCTCGGTGCGGCTCTCGTTGAAGGCGATGTCGGTGCCGGGGGCGGCCATGGCCGCCAGCGTGAAGCGGGTGGCGTCGGTGCCGTACTTCTCGATCACGTGGATGGGATCGAGCACGTTGCCCTTGGTCTTCGACATCTTCTGCCGCTCGGCGTCGCGCACCAGCGCGTGAATGTACACCTGGCGGAAGGGCACGGTGTCGTCCTTGCGCTCCCCCCAGCCGGATGCCTGCTTGATGGCTGCGTCCTGCCGGTGCCCATCCATGAAGTGGCAGCCGAACATGATCATGCGCGCCACCCAGAAAAACAGGATCTCGTAGGCGGTGAGCAGCAGCGAGCCGGGATAGAAGACTTCCAGATCGCGCGTCTTCTCCGGCCAGCCCAGGGTGGTGAAGGGCAGCAGGCCGGAGGAGAACCAGGTGTCGAGCACGTCGGGATCCTGGGTGAGCGCACCGCCGCACTGGGGACACTTTGGCGGCTCCTCGCGCGCCACGATGATCTTGCCGCAGGCGCAGTGCCAGGCCGGGATGCGGTGCCCCCACCACAACTGCCGCGAGACGCACCAGTCGCGGATGTTGGCCATCCAGTTCAGGTAGATGGTCTTGTAGTTCTCGGGGAAGATGGTGACCTCGCCGCGCTCCACCACCTCGATGGCGCGCGCGGCCAGGCTGGGCCGCCCATCCTTGGTTTTTTTCGTGACCGCCACGAACCACTGCGTGGAAAGCCGCGGCTCGACCACCGTCTTGCAGCGGTCGCACTTGCCCAGCGGCACGGTGTAGTCCTTGGTGCCGGCGAGCAACCCCTGCGCCTCCAGGTCGGCGAGCACGCGCTCGCGCGCGGCGTGGCGGGAGAGCCCGGCGTAGCGCCCGGCGTTCTGGTTGAGGTGCGCCGTGTCGTCCATGATGTCGATCTGCGGCAGGTTGTGGCGCAGCCCCGCCTGGAAATCGTTGGCATCGTGCGCGGGGGTGACCTTCACCGCGCCCGTGCCGAACTCGGGGTTAGCCAGCTCGTCGAGGATGATGGGGATCTCGCGCTCCATCAGCGGCAAGAGCACCTTCTTGCCGTGCAGGTGCCGGTAGCGCGGGTCCGCGGGATGCACCGCCACTGCCGTGTCGCCCAGCATGGTTTCGGGCCGGGTGGTGGCCACGGTGATGAACTCGCCGCTCCCGCTCACCGGGTACTTGATCTGGTAGAGCTTGCCCTGGGTCTCTTCGTGCACGACCTCGAGGTCGGAGATGGCGGTCATGCAGCGCGGGCACCAGTTCACGATGTACTTGCCGCGGTAGATCAGCCCTTCCTCGTAGAGGCGGACGAAGACCTCGCGCACCGCCCGCGACAGGTTGTCGTCCATGGTGAAGTAGGTGCGCGCCCAGTCCACCGAGTCGCCCAGCCGCTTCATCTGCTCCAGGATGGCGCCGCCGTAGTGCCGCTTCCACTCCCACACCCGCTCCACGAACTTCTCGCGGCCGAGCGCGCGGCGGTCCTGCTTCTCCTCCGCCAGTTGCCGCTCCACCATCATCTGGGTGGCGATGCCGGCGTGGTCGGTGCCCGGCAGCCACAGCGCCAGGAAACCGCGCATGCGGTGCCAGCGCACCAGGATGTCCATCTGGGTGTGGTTGAGCATGTGTCCCATGTGCAGCCGCCCGGTGACGTTGGGCGGAGGCAACTGCAACGTGTAGACGGGGCGCGGCGAGCCCGCCGCGGGCGTGGGCGCGGCGAACAGCTTCTCCGCGACCCAGTACTCGGCCCAGCGCGCCTCGATGGCGCCCGGATCGTACGCCTTGGGCAGCTCGTGGGGCATTGTCTGTGAATTCGCGGGCGGTGGAGGCAAAGCTCGATATTACAGGCGCGGGGAAAATGCGGTCAAACGCGGCCCGCGTCCGGCGGCTGAGTGGCGCTATCTCGTGAGAAGGAACGATGGTGACAAGGGGTCTCACGCCAGGCGCCGATCGCCGGAGCGCTTCCGCCCCTCCAAGGTTTCCCTATCCTCTGCACAATCAAGTGCTTATAATGCGTCCACCCTTTCCCATGGCACTCACCTCAGGCACGCGGCTCGGGCCCTATGAAATCCTCTCTCCCGCTGGCGCCGGAGGCATGGGGGAAGTCTACCGCGCGCGCGACACGCGCCTGGAACGCACCGTCGCCATCAAGGTGCTGCCCGAACAGTTCTCGCAGAATCCCGACCTGAAGCAGCGCTTCGAGCGCGAGGCGCGCGCCATCTCCTCGCTGAACCATCCCAACATCTGCACGCTGTACGACGTCGGTCACCAGGACGGCACCGACTATCTGGTGATGGAGTACATCGAGGGCGAATCGCTCTCCTCGCGACTGATGAGGGGTCCGTTGCCGGTGGAACAGACGCTGAAGACGGGCAGCGAGATCGCGGAGGCCCTGGAGAAGGCGCACCGGCAGGGCATCGTGCACCGCGACCTGAAGCCGGGCAACGTGATGCTGACCAAGTCGGGCGCGAAGCTGCTGGACTTCGGCCTGGCCAAGCCGCAGGGCGGGCTGGCGGCGACCGCAAGCGCGCCCGGGGCGACCACCCAGACCAAGCCGGTGAGCCCCATCACCGCGCAGGGTCACATCGTGGGCACCTTCCAGTACATGAGCCCGGAGCAGGTGGAAGGGAAGGAAGCCGACGCGCGAAGCGACATCTTCGCGCTGGGCGCGGTGCTGTACGAGATGGCGACGGGGAAGCGGGCCTTCGAAGGCAAGAGCGCGATCTCGGTGGCGAGCGCCATCCTGGAGAAGGAGCCGGAACCAATCTCCAAGGCGCAGCCGCTGAGCCCGCCGGCGCTGGAGCACGTGGTCAAGACCTGCCTGGCCAAGGACGCGGAAGAGCGCTGGCAGTCGGCGGCGGACGTGGCGCGGCAGTTGCACTGGATCAGCCAGTCCGGCTCGCAGGCCGGGGTGAGCGCGCTGCCGGTGAAGGCGCGGCGGCAGCGGTGGGAGCGCGTGGCCTGGGGCGCGGTGGTGGTGGGGCTGCTGGCGGCGGTGGTGACGCTGGTCGTGGCCGCGCTGCGGCCGGGGCCGCCGCTGCGTGCGGAGCTAGTGGCGCCGGCGGGGGTGAGCTTCGACTTCATGGGCGACACTTCGGCCCCGCCGGTGCTCTCGCCCGACGGCACGCAGTTGGTTTTCGGGGGGCACACGGCCAAAGAAGCACAGGCCCTGTGGGTGCGGACGCTGGCCACGGGAGCGGTGCAACGGCTGGCCGGCACCGAGCGCGCCATCTTTCCCTTCTGGTCACCCGATTCGCGCTGGATCGCCTTTTTCGCCGACGGCAAGCTGAAGAAGATGCGGTCGTACGGCGGCCCGGTCGCCGACATCGCCGACACCCCCAACGCGCCTCGCGGGGGCGCCTGGCTGCCGGGCGACGTGATCGTCTATGCCCGCGATTTGGCCAGCCCGCTGTGGAAGGTGGGCGCCTCCGGCGGCACCCCGGCGCAAGTGACCAAGCTGGACGCGCAGCAGACCACCCACCGCTGGCCCATCGCGCTTCCCGACGGCAAGCACTTCCTCTACTTCGCCGCCTCGCACACCAGCCCTTCTGGACAGGGGAGCGGCATCTACTTTGCGGCGCTGGATGGAAGCGTGAACAAGCTGGTGGTGGCTTCCGACGCCGGGGGCTTCTATGCCAGCGGCTACCTGCTCTACCACCAGCAGAACAACCTGGTGGCGCAGCGGTTGGATGCGGCGTCGGGGGCACTGCGCGGCGATCCGGAGATCCTCAGCGACGCTGTGGCCTACGATCCCGGCACCTGGCATCTGCTGGCCACGGCCTCGCAGCGCGGGGCTCTGGCATACCAGCACGGCGCCGCCACGCCGGGGGCGCAGCTCACCTGGATGGACCGCAGCGGCAAGACGCTGGCGCTGCTCGGTCCCCCGGCCAATTACAGCGGCTACCGCATCTCCCCGGACGGGAAGCGGGTGGCGGCGGCCATCATCGGGCGAACCTCGGAGATCTACCTCCTGGACGTGGAGAGCGGGCTGGCCACGCGCCTGAGCTTCGACTCGTTCACCGCGCATTCGGCACCTTCCTGGTCGCGGGACGGGCAGCGGGTGGTCTATGCCGCGGACAACGGCTTTGGCACCGGAGTGGGCCAGCCCCCGGCTCTTTATGCCAAGGCCGCCAACGGGAGCGGTGGCGCCGTGCTGCTGTACCGGCCCGAAAGCGGCGGCGCTACCTGGCCGGAGTGGTCGCCGGACGGGCGCTACCTGGTGTTCATCCATACCACCGGGCCATCCGGAGCCCAGGTGGAAGCGCTGCCCGTGGGCGGAGGCAAGCCCACCGTGGTGGCCAAGCCGCGGTTCTCCCAGGACACAGTGGTGGACTATGACCTCTCGCGGGACGGCCGCTGGATCGCCTACGTCTGCATCGAAGCGGGCGGGACGCAGATCTACGTCTCCGCCTTCCCCAGCGGCAGCGGCCGGTGGCAGGTCTCGTCCCAGGGCGGCAACAGCGTGGCGTGGAGCCGGAACTCCGACGAACTGTTCTTCGAGGACAATAGCTTCAATCTGGCGGTGGCAACCTACACCGCCAAGGGCTCCGATTTGGCCATCACCGGAATCAAGCAGTTGGCGGCGCTGCGCGCCAGCCCGGCCGGGGCCCCGCCCTTCGATGTCAGCCCGGACGGAAAGCGTTTCCTGGTCGACGTGAGCTCGCAGGAGTCCTCCGCACCGCTCGAACTGGTGCTCAACTGGACCTCGGAGCTGAAGAAGTGAGCTTCACCGCGGGCAGCAGGCTCGGGCCGTACGAGATGCGGGACCGCTGGACGCGGCTTACGACTTGCCGGAGCGTTCCTGCTCCGCGGCCAGGGCTCGGGCGATCTCGGACTCCAGCTCGGGCTTGAGCTTCTCCATGGCGGCGTGCACGATGCGGGCGATGGTGGCGGCGTCCAGCGAGGTAGTGCCCGAGGGCACCGCCGGAGCTTCGGGGATCTTGGCGGCCATGGCCGCAGCCATCTCGGCGGCCAGAGCCTCGGTCTCATCACCCACTGCAGGGGCAGGAGCCGGCGGTGGGGGTGGCGGCGGCTCCGGCTCAGGCGGCGCGGCTTCCACCGGCGCCGAAGCGAAGGCTCGCTGCATCTCCTGGTCCAGCGACGCCTTGTGCTCGTGTTCCTCGACGTGAGTCTCTTCCGCGGCCCAGCCGGGAGCCGGCGGCGGAGGCGCCGGCGCTTCGACCACAGGAGCAGCCTCCGCTTGCGGGGCCGTCGCGGCGGGCGCTTCGTAGGCAGCCATGGCAGCGTCGACGGCTTTCTGGATATCCGCTTCGCTGGCCGGGGCGGGGGCGGAGACAACTTCCGGGACGGGCGCTGCCTCGGGCGCGGGCGCAGCCTCCACCGGAGCGGGCTCGGCAGCTTCCACAGGCGAGGGTGGTGCTTCGGCGGGCGGCGCCGCAGCCGCTTCCTCCGGAGGCGGCGTGTACACGCCGACCGGGATCTCCTCGGGATGCTCCACGCCGAACTTGGTGGCGAATTGCACCATCTCACTGGCGTCGGTGACCAGATCCGGCTCGCGCTGGATCTCGATCTCGCCCGCCTTGGGCGCGGAGGTGGGCTCCAACTCGTGGTCGGCCACGTGGTGCTCCCCCTGGGACGCGGCCGCCTCCCCGGGATGCTCGAGGGCCACCGTGCTGCGCAGGTCGGGAACGGTGGTGCGAAGCTCCGGCGCGGGAGGTTGGGCCGGGGCCGGCTCTTCCCAGCCCATGGCGGGCGCCGCCGCCATGTCGTGGGGGACCTCGATGCGCTCTTTGGCCACGGCGCCGGTGTCCAGGTGCTCGTCGGCGGTGCTCTTCCACTCTTCGTAGCTGCGGTCCTTGAACTCCTCCACGAAGCTGGGCACCGGCATCTTGACCGTCGTCTCCTCCGCCGGCGCCGGTGGGGCGGGTGGGGCTGCACTGCCCCTTTCCACCATCTTCTGCACCGCGGCCAGCAGGTCGCTGGCCTCGAAGGGTTTCACGATCACGCCGTTGGCCTTCACGCGCTCGGCTTCGCCGGGATTGAAGGCCTCCATCTTGCCGTAGGTGAGGAGGACGGGGGTCTTGGAGGTTTCCTGGGCGCCACGCAACCGCTCGCAGACCTCCAAGCCGGTGTAGCCCGGCATGTAGACATCCAGCACGATCACATCCGGCTTCTCGGAGGCGATCTTCTTGACCGCAGCGGCGCCGTTGGACACCGCCACCACCTCGAAGCCGGCGTCGGCGAGGATCTTCTTGCCCATGTTCTGGGCGGTCATGCTGTCGTCGGCGAGTAGAACCTTCAAGGCCACGTTGGAATTCCCTACAGGCTGGGGTCTGCCCTCAAAGTACTGTTTCTGGGCCGGCAAGTCAATCAAACGAAACTAGAACGACACCACCCAACGCCCCGGCAGAAATCAAGAGCGAAGGCTGGCGGATGCCGCCAGCCTGGGCCCGGATCCAGGACCGGTCTAGAAGGGGATCAGCTTGCGCAGACCCTTCTTCTTCTTGCTCTTGCTCGACGACTCCGTCTTGCTGTCGGGGGTTGCCGGCTTTGGGCCGGCCGGAGCAGAGCCGGCTTGGGCAGCATTGCCGCCCGCGGGCTGCGCCGCCTCGTTGACCTGGGTCATGGGAGGCGGGGGGGCCGCCTGGCTGTCGGAGGTGCCGGAGGAGTTGGGCGTGAGTTCCTGCCCCGCGGGGGTGCCGGTGGAATCGCCGGCGGCCGGCGTCCCGCTGTCGGAGGAGGGTGGGGGCTGGTTGGGACCGGGAGTGCCGGAGCCGCTGCTCACCCTCTCCACGCTCACGGAGTTGGAGCCGGCGCCTCCTCCCGAGACCTCCGCCATCACCGCCTTGTTGGCATCGCGCACCATGGCCGAGGCGTCCGTGGGCTGCGGTTCCACCATGGTGGGATCGCCCACATGCGCAGAGGCGGAGACGTCGGGCCCGTGCTTGAAGTTCTGGATGACCGAGCCCACCATGCCGGTCTTGCCGCGGCTGGTCTCTTCTTCCTTGTTCTGCGCGATGGCCTGCGGCGTGGGCGTGGGCACGGGCAGGTGCAGCGCCGCCAGACGTGCGGCAGCGTCGTTGGCGCGATCCATCACCGGGTAGCGGGTGATCAGCCGGGTATAGGCGGCGCCCGCCTTCTGCATGTACTCCGCGATCAGCTTCTCCTTGGCCTTCTCCGGAAGCTTGGCAGCGTTGCGGATCAGCTCCGCCTGCCGCTCGTAGGACTGGCCCAGGGTGTAGAGCGCCTCATCGGCCTGGCTGTACAGGGGGTAAGCGTCCGCCAGCGACTCCAGGCGGGCGATGGCCGCGGGATACATCTCGCGCATGAAGTAGAAGTGCCCGATGCGGAACTCGCGCTCCGCCAGCACCTCCTGCACTTCGCGCAGCCGCTGCTTGGCTTCCGGCACCAGCTTGCTGTCGGGAAACTGCAGGATGAGCTGCTTGTACTCCTCCTCCGCGCGCATGGCGTGGGTGAAATCGCGGTCCGGCTTCTCCATCTGCTGGTAGTGGATGTTGGCGACCTTGAGCTGCGCCTCGGCCGCCTCCGGCATGTTGGGGAAGAAGGTGATGAAGTCCTTGTACTCGATCTCCGCCTGGGCCAGGGCCGCGGCGCCCCCCTCCGCGTACCAGGAGTCGCCCACCGCCAGCTTGGCGCGGGCCACGTACTCCGAGTCGGGATAGGTGTTGATCAGGGTCTGCAGGGTCATGCGCGCCACGTCGTAGCGATTGTGCTTCATGGCGTCCATGGCGCGGTCGAACAGCACCTTGTCGGGCTGCTTGGAGTCCAGGTTGGCGATCGGGTTCTTGACCTTCTTGTTGCTGCAGGAGGCCGCGCCCAGAACCAGGGCCGCCAGGAAGAAAACTGTGAGGGCTCGACGGATCATTGACCTACCTCGGGAATACGACTTCATCGCGTGCGGGGTGGGAAAGGGAAAGCTTACCCTGTTTGCCCGCCTCCGCGCCACCCCCAAGCGCAATTTTTTCTTGGGCTTAGACCCTTTGCAGGGTGGCGTCGCGGGCCGCTTTCAGCAGCTTCTGGGCGTTGGACTTGGCATCGCCCTTGCCGAAGATGGCGTTGCCCGCCACCAGCACCTCGGCGCCGGCGCGCACCGCGTCGCCCACGGTGTCGAGGGCGATGCCGCCGTCCACCTCGATGCGGAAGTCCAGGCGCCGGGCCTGCCGCTGCGCCGCCAGTTGCCGCATCTTCTCCAGCGTGGCGGGGATGAACTTCTGCCCTCCGAAGCCGGGGTTGACGCTCATCACCAGCACGTAATCCACGATGGGGAGCACTTCGCTGAGCGTCTCCACCGGGGTGGCGGGATTGAGCACCACGCCCACCTTGGCGCCGTGGCTGCGGACCAATTCCAGGGTGCGGTGGAGGTGGATGCAGGCCTCCTGGTGCACCGAGATCCAGTCGGCGCCCGCCTCGGCGAAGGCGGGGATGTACTGGTCCGGGTTCTCGATCATGAGGTGGCAGTCGAGCGGGACCTGGGTGGCCTTGCGCAGGGAGGCCACCACCGGCGGGCCGATGGTGATGTTGGGGACGAAGTGGCCGTCCATCACGTCCACGTGCAGCAGGGTGGCGCCGCCGGCGAGGGCGGCCTGGGCGTGCTCGGCCAAGCGGGCGAAGTCAGCCGACAAGATGGAGGGCGCCAGTTCGATGGCAGGCTGTCGGCGCTCGCGCGGCATGGCAGGTAATCGTAACACGCGGGGGTCGGTCGCCAGACGCCAGTCGCCGGTCGCCAGCGCACTCCCATGACCCGCTGGCGCGGGCGGCCCGGCCCTACCCCCTACCTCCTCCGATGAAACAAAGGACTTAGCCACAGAGATCAGTGGGATCAGGAGTCAGGGACGAGCCTGTCATTCCGAGCGCAGCGAGGAATCTGCAGTTCCTGGCGGGCTGATGGCTGAGTGCTGAGTGCTGGTCTTCAATCACCCGATCACCCGATCGCCAAATCACCCGATAGGGATACCCCCTCCCCCCTCCCTGGGCGCTAGTAGAATCAATGGGTTACGGGGAGAGATCCGTAGCGATCCGTAGATCTAAAGGACTTAGAGGCAAAATCCGTCTGGGAAAGAACTTAGGCGCGCCGGAGGGCTGCGGGGCCGCCGGGCACACCCTCGCCTAGGCGAATATAAGGCGA
>DATIWW010000261.1:0-4641 GCA_035519175.1 Terriglobales bacterium | reverse complement strand
CCCGTCCCGCACCGAGGCAAGGAGGAGAACGTGAAGTTCCTCGACCGGCTCCAACCCCTGGGTCTGCTGGGACTGCGCTTCGGCGCCGGCGCCATCCTGGCGGGCTACGGCTACCAGAAGGTCTTCCACGGACTTTCGCAGTACGCCGGCTACGTGCACTCCGCCGGCATGCCGGCCTGGCTGGGCTACGTTTCCGCCTTCACGGAATTCCTGGGTGGGATCGCCCTGATCGCGGGCCTGCTCACCCGCCTGGCCTCCTTCGGCCTGGTGATCAACATGGCGGTGGCCACCAAGGTCAAGATGGGCGGCGCGCACTTCCTGGCCAGCGGCGCCGGCTGGGAGTTTCCCATGCTGGTGGGCCTGGTCTGCCTGGCCCTGCTCTTCTTCGGCGCGGGCTCCATCTCACTGGATTGGGTCTTCTTCCGCGGGGGCGGCGGGGAGCGGCGCTAGAACTCCCCCAGCTTGAGCATGGCCTGGTAGAGGTCGTCGGCCTGGGGCAGGATGGCGTCTTCCAGCAACGGCTGGTAGGCCACGAATGTGTCGACGGCGGCCACGCGGCGCACGGGCGCGTCCAGTTCCTCGAAAAGTTCGTCGGCGATGCGGGCGGCGATCTCGGCGCCGTAGCCCCAGCTCTTCGAGTCCTCGTGCGCGACCAGCACGCGGCTGGTCTTGCGCACCGAGGCCGCGATCGCCTCCCAGTCGTAGGGGCTGAGGGTGCGCAGGTCGAGCAATTCCACGCTGATCTGGTGGTCGCGCTCGAGCTTCTGCGCCGCCTGCAACGCCCGCGGCACCACCGCGCCGTAGGTGATCACGGTGAGGTCGGTTCCCTCCTTCCAGACGCGCGCCTTGCCGAAGGGGACCATGTACTCCGGGCCGGGATAGGGCGCGCGCCCGAAGGGTTCGCGGTAGAGCCGCTTGTGCTCCAGGAAGAGCACCGGGTCGTCCGAGCGCAGGGCGGTGCGCAACAGGCCGTTGGCGTCGAGCGCGTTCGAGGGAAAGCAGACGCGCAGCCCGGGAATATGCGTGAAGATGGACTCGCCGCACTGCGAGTGGTAGATGGCGCCGCCTGTGAGGTAGCCGCCGATGGCCACGCGCACCACCGCGGGCGCGGAGAAGGCGTTGTTGGAGCGCCAGCGGATGAGCGGCAATTCGTCGCGCAACTGCATCATCGCCGGCCAGATGTAGTCGAAGAACTGGACCTCCGGGACGGGCTTAAGCCCGCGCGTGGCCATGCCCACCGCTCGCCCCACGATGTTGGCCTCGGCCAACGGCGAGTTGAAGACGCGCTCCGGGCCGAACTCCGCCTGCAGCCCGGCGGTCAGCTTGAAAACCCCGCCCTTCCCTTTCACCGACTTCTGCTTCAGATATTCCTCGCGGCTGCAGTCGGCCACGTCCTCGCCGAAGACCACGATGCGGGGATCGCGGCGCATCTCGTCCTTGAGGCAGGCGTTGATGAGGTCGGCCATGGTCTTGTCGGGGCCTTGGGACTGCGGCTCGCTCTGCAGGGCGCCCGGATCGAGGTCGGGCGAGTACACGAACTGCGTGATGGATTCCTTCGCCGGGAAGGCCGCTTCCAGAGCGCGGTCGGCGGCCTCCTGGACCTCCTCATCTACTTCCTTCTCCAGGCGATTGATGGCCTCTTCGTCCATCACGCCTTCGCGCACCAGGAACATCTGCATGCGGGTGATGGGATCGCGCTGCGCCTCGTCCTGGCGCTCCGTCTCGGGGCGGTAGAGACGCTCGTCGTCGGAGAGCGAGTGCGAGTAGGGCCGCACCACGTGGCCGTGCACGAACGCCGGCCCCTGGCCGGCGCGGATGTGCGCCACCGCGCGCGTGAAGGCGGCGTAGCTGGCCAGCGGGTCGGTGCCGTCCACCTCCTCGAAGTGGAAGTTGGGATGGTTGGCCACCAGCTTGGAGATGTTGCCGCCGGCCGTCTGCACCTCCACCGGCACCGAGATGGCGTATTCGTTGTCCTCGATGGAGAACAGCACCGGCAGCTTGCGGTTGGAGGCGGTGTTCATGGCCTCCCAGAACTCGCCCTCGCTGGTGGTGCCCTCGCCGCAGGAGACGTAGACCACCTCGTCGCCGTGCGCGATCACCTCCTTGAAGGCGCGGTAGTCGCCCTCGGCCTTCTGCGCGGCTTCCAGATGGGCGGCGAAGTAGCGCCCGGCTTCGGCGGCGCCCACCGCCTGCAGCAGTTGCGTGCCGGTGGGGGAAGATTGGGTGACGATGTTGAGGCGCTGGCTGCCCCAGTGCGAAGGCATCTGGCGTCCGCCGGAGGCGGGATCATCGGCCGCGCCCACCGCCTGCAAGAGCATCTCCAGCGGGGTAACGCCCAGCGCCAGGCACAGCGCGCGGTCGCGGTAATAGGGATAGAACCAGTCGTAGCCGGGCTTCAGGGCCAGGCCGGCGGTGGCGGCCAGCGCCTCATGGCCCGCGCCCGAGATCTGGAAGAAGATCTTCTGCTGGCGCTTGAGCAGGATCTCGCGGTCGTCCAGCCGCCGCGACAGGTACATGGTGCGGTAGAGCTGGATGAGCTGCTTGCGCGTCAGGCCCTCCCAGGTCTTCTCGGACTTGGGCTCCTGCACGGCGGATTTGGGCCCTGCCTTGGTGGTGGCCATCCTTTTCCTGTCAACTCCGGGACGAATCGGTAGCCAGCATTTTAAACGCTGAGAGCCTGGCGGATATACTGGTAAAAATGATTCGCATCAACCGCCCCATCCCGGCCGAGCGCATCCGCCTGCTCATCTTCGACCTCGACGGCACGCTGGTGGACTCGCGCTTGGACCTGGCCAACTCCGTCAATGCCATGCTCGAGCACTTCGGGCGGCCGACCCTGCCCTGCGACGTGATCGCCGGCTACATCGGCGACGGCGCTCCCATGCTGGTGCGCCGCTCCCTGGGCGATCCCGACGACGAGAGCTTCCTGCAGGAGGCCCTGGGCTACTTCCTGCAGTGGTACCGCGAGCACAAGCTCGACAACACCCACGTCTATGCCGGGATCCAGGAGGCGCTGGCCGCGATCCGCGCGGCGCGCAACGGTGCCCGCCCGCTGGAGATGGCGGTGCTGACCAACAAGCCGGTCAATCCCTCGCGCGCCATCGTGGAGGCGCTGGGGCTGGGCGAGTTCTTCCCCCGCGTCTACGGCGGCAACAGCTTCCACACCAAGAAGCCAGACCCGCTGGGCGCCTGCACCCTGCTGCAAGAGAGCGGGACGCGGCCGGAGGAGGCGGTCATCATCGGCGACTCCGAGATCGACGTCCTGACCGGGCGCAACGCGGGGCTGTGGACCGTGGGCGTGACCTACGGCTTCGCGCCCCACACGCTGGAAACGGCGCCGCCGGACGTGCTGCTGGATTCTCCCCTCGACCTCAAAGAGCTGTTTGCGCGCTGAGCCATATTCCCAGGATTGTCATCCTGAGCGAGCGCCACCTGGCGGTCTGGCCGTCAGGTGGCGCGAGTCGAAGGACCTCGTGGTTGCATACGTCCGCGACTAACGCTATAAACCGCAAGGTCCCTCGACTCGCCCTCGCTGACGCTCGGGCTCGCTCGGGATGACAAATCGTGAAGGTCGCTCTTTCAACTATGCCCGCGACTGATTTCGGCTTCACCCCTGCCGAGCTGCACCGGCTGCGCCTGCTCAAGACGCCGCTGGGAGTGCAGAGGTTCCTCGACCGCCTGCCTTACCACCTGGCCGACACCGCCTGGTCGCCGCGGCGGGTGCTGGCGGAGCGCACCGCCCACTGCATGGAGGGCGCCATCTTCGCGGCCGCGGCGCTGCGCGTGCTCGGCTATCCGCCGCTGATCTGGGACCTGGAAGCCTACCGCGACACCGACCACGTGATCGCCATCTTCCGCCACCGCGGTTGCTGGGGCGCGGTGGCCAAGAGCAACTACGCCAACTGCCGCTGGCGCGACCCCGTCTACCGCACCCTGCGCGAATTGGCCATGAGTTACTTCGACACTTACGTGAGCGTGCGCGGGTGGCGCGGGTTGCGCACCTACTCCCGCCCCGTCAACCTCAAGCGCTTCGACCACCTGCAGTGGATGACCAGCCTCAAGCCCATCTGGTTCATCGCCGAGCACCTGTGCGAGATCCCGCACACCCGCCTGCTCACGCGGGCGCAGGAAAAGCGCCTGGCCCCCGCCGACGGCTGGTTGATGAAGTCGGTACTGATCGGCCACCGCTGGAAATGAGCGAACCCAGCCGTTGGTCATTCGCCGTTGGCCGTTGGCCAAAATCAATTGACGCTATAATCGAGAGATGCCCAGGCGCTGAAATCGCCTTCTGGGGAGGCACAGCCGGGGGCGGCTGCGCCACAAGGGCGATCGGCCAACGACCGACGACTAACGACCAACGACTGCCTTATGGACTTCAAGCTGGTCAGCGATTACAAGCCGCGCGGCGACCAAGGGCGCGCCATCGAGCAGCTCGTGCGCGGGGTGCGCGAGGCCGAGAAGCACCAAGTGCTGCTGGGCGTGACCGGCTCGGGCAAAACTTACACCATGGCCAAGGTCATCGAGCAGGCCAACCGCCCCACCCTGGTGCTGGCCCACAACAAGACCCTGGCCGCCCAGCTCTACCACGAGTTCAAAAGCTTCTTTCCCCACAACGCGGTGGAATATTTCGTGTCCTATTAC
>DATIWW010000260.1:0-13458 GCA_035519175.1 Terriglobales bacterium | reverse complement strand
AACAACCACTTCGAGGGCAAGGGTCTGGTCAACGCGCTGGAGCTGAAGTACCTGCTGAGCGGGCAGAAGGTGGCGGCCCCGGAGATCCTGCTGCGCCACTATCCCGAGCTGCTGGCGGTGGCGGAGCCGGCGGCGGCCGGGGAGACCGCTCCCCTGCGCTTTCCCGCCTGAGGCGCTGAACCTCGGTTCATCCGTTCGTCCCTTCGTCCCAAGAACATCGTGGCAAGCCCCATTTTCCCCGGAACTTTCTCGCTCCTGGCGCGTATGAATACCCAGAAGGCGGCAGAAGCGGCTCAGGCAACAAGGGGCTGCTAACCAAGAGGCGCTTCGGCCGTCCATCGGACAGGGGCAAGCAAGAGGGGGATCGCCAAGGAGGCAACGATGGACGCGAAATACAACGCGATCGCTGACAACCTGGCGGTGCGCATCACCCTGATGATGCTGGGATTCTCCGTCTGGGTCGCGGTTTCTTACCTGCTGCTGGCGGCTGCCTAGGCCGCCGGCGGCTAGGCCTGGCTGCCCACCTCGGTGCGGGCCGAGTAGTGCGATTCGACGTACTCGTTCAGGATCGCCAGGAACTCCTCCACGATGTGGTCGCCGCGCAGCGTGGTCATCAGGCGCCCGTCCACGAAGACCGGCGCCTTGGGCTCCTCGAAGGTCCCCGGCAGCGAGATGCCCAGGTTGGCATGCTTGGACTCGCCCGGGCCGTTGACCACGCAACCCATCACCGCCACGTGCATCTCCTCCACCCCCGCGTACTTCTCCTTCCATAGCGGCATCTGCCGGCGCAGGTAGCTCTGGATCTGCTCGGCCATCTCCTGGAAGAAGGTGCTGGTGGTGCGTCCGCAGCCGGGACACGCGGTCACCTGCGGGGTGAAGCTGCGGATGCCCAGCGACTGCAGGATCTGCTGCGCCACCACCACTTCCTCGGTGCGGTCGCCGCCGGGAGCGGGAGTAAGAGAGACGCGGATGGTGTCGCCGATGCCTTCCTGCAGCACCACGCCCAGCGCCGCGGTCGAGGCGACGGTGCCCTTCATGCCCATGCCCGCCTCAGTCAGGCCCAGGTGCAGGGGATAGCGGCAGCGCGCCGCCAGCGCGCGGTAGACGTCGATCAGGTCCTGCACCCCGCTGACCTTGGCGCTGAGGATGATCTGGTCGGAGCGCAGGCCGTACTTCTCCGCCAGCGCCGCCGAACGCAGCGCGCTCTCCACCATGGCTTCCATGGTGACGTCGCGCGCGTCCTTGGGCTCCGGCAGCGCGGCGTTTTCGTCCATCATCTTGGTGAGCAGGGCCTGGTCGAGCGAGCCCCAGTTCACGCCGATGCGCACCGGCTTCTGGTTCTGGACCGCGACCTCGATCATGGCGCGGAAGTTGTCGTCGTCCTTGCGCCCCACGCTGACGTTGCCGGGATTGATGCGGTACTTGGCCAGCGCGCGCGCGCACTCAGGGTATTTCTTGAGCAGGATGTGGCCGTTGTAGTGGAAGTCGCCGATGATGGGCACGCGCACGCCTTGCTGGTCGAGGCGCTCCACGATCTCCGGCACCGCGGCCGCGGCGGCATCGTTGTTCACCGTGACCCGCACCAGCTCGGAGCCGGCGCGCGCCAGCGCCGCCACCTGCGCCACCGTGCCGGGGACGTCGGCGGTGTCGGTGTTGGTCATGGACTGCACCACCACCGGGGCGTCGGAGCCCACTCGCACCCCGCCCACCAGGGCGGTGACCGTCTGCCTGCGCTCGATCTTCGCCATACGGAAAAATCAGTTTATCACGCGGGATTGTGACGTCAGGGCAGGTACTTGGCCAGGCCGGGCACCGCCTTGACCAGGTCGTTGTAGATGACCAGTCCCACGAACATGACCAGGAAGACAAAGGCCACCTGGTAGATGCGTTCCTTGATGCGCATGCTGATGTCGCGGCGGAGGGTGCCCTCGATGAGGAGCAGCAGGATCATGCCGCCGTCCAGGATGGGGATGGGCAGCAGGTTGAGGATACCCAGTTGCAGGCTGATGGCGGCGGTCAGGGAAAGCAGGGGCAGCCAGCCGGGCTGCTGCGCGGCCGCGCCCACCGCCCGCCCGATTCCGATGGGGCCTTCGAACTGCTTCACCGAGACCTTGCGCTCCACCACCTTTTTGACCACCTCGATGAACAGGAAGGAAAAGCTCTTGTTGACCTCCAAGGACTGCCCGAAGGCGGCCAGGAAGGGCAGCTTTTCCACGATCATGCGGTCGCCGGGGGCGAAGCCCAGGCGGTAGCGGGTATCGCCGTTGATAGTGTTGAGCACCGGGGTGGCGGTCAACTCCAGGGGCTTGCCCGCGCGCAGGATGCCGACGCGCACGGGCTTGTCCTTGTTCTGGGCAAGGTAGTCGAGCAATTGCTCGACACAGCACATGCGCGTGCCGTTGAGGCTGGCGATCTCATCGCCCGCCTGCAGGCCTGCTTTGGCTCCCGGCATGCCGGGGTCCACGTCCGCCACCAGGAGGGGCCGGTCGGAGGCCCAGCCCACATTCCCGCCTACGCGCTCGACCCCCACGGCTTCCGGGGTCACGTTGGTAGCGATGGTCTGCTGGCCGCGCTGCACGGTGACGGGCAGGGACTGGCTGGGGTTGATCACCACGTGCAGGAAGACGTCGTCCCAGGTGGGCTGGTCCACGCCATCGATGCGGACGATGTGGTCGCCGGGCTGGATGCCGGCCTTGGCGGCGGAGCTATCCTGCTCCACCCAGCCCACCACCGCCGGCCTGGTCAGGAACTCGGCGGTCTCGAAGTGGACCATGTACACGCCGGTCATGATCACGACGGCCAGCAGGATGTTCATGGCAGGCCCCGCCACCGCGACCAGGAAGCGCTGCCAGCGCGGGCGCGAGAGGAACTCATGGGGATCGCCCTTGCGCTCCTCCATGGGGTTCTCCCCCGCCATCTTCACGTAACCGCCCAGCGGCAGGAGGGCGACGCGGTAATCGGTGTCGCCGCGGCGGAAGCCGAAGAGCCGCTTGCCGAAACCCACGGAGAAGACTTCCACGCGCACGCCGCAGAGCTTGGCCACCGCGAAGTGGCCGAACTCGTGGGCCACGATCATGACCCCCAGCACCACGGCGAACGCGACGACACTGATCAGAAAAGACATGATGGCGATAGTTTCCTCTGGGGACTACCGGCGGCCGAGCGCCAGGGAGGAGCGCTGGCTCAGGCGTTCCACCCGCTCCCGGGCCAGGCGCCGCGCTTCGGCGTCCATGGTCAGTACCTGCTTTATAGACTCAGCCGGACGTGCCGGAGTTTCACCCAGTACGTCCTTAATTATGCGCGCAATGTCGTTGAACCGGATAGCCCCGTCCAGGAAGGCGGCCACCGCCACCTCATCGGCGGCGTTCAGGGCCACGCTCTTGGCGCCGCCCGCCTCCGCCGCCTGGTAGGCCAGGGCCAGGCAGGGGAACTTCTCCGGGTCGGGAGGCCGGAAGTCGAGCCGCCGCAGCTCCGAGAGCGAGAACTTCAGCTCCGAGGGCACGCGCTCGGGATAGCTGAGCGCGTACAGGATGGGCAGGCGCATGTCGGTCACCGAAAGCTGCGCCAGGATGCTGCCGTCCGCGAACTCGACCAGAGAGTGGATGGTGGACTGCGGGTGCACCAGCACGCTCACTTTGGCGGGCGGCAGGTGGAAGAGGCGGCAGGCCTCGATCACCTCGAAGCCTTTGTTCATCAGCGTGGCCGAATCGATGGTGATGCGCTTGCCCATCTTCCAGGTGGGATGGTTGAGCGCCTGCTCCACGGTGATGTTCTCGAAGTCTGTGAGCGGGGTGTTGAGAAAGGGCCCGCCCGAGGCGGTCAGCCAGACGCGCTCCACCTCTTCCAGCCGCCCGCCACGCATGCACTGGTGGACGGCGTTGTGCTCGCTGTCGATGGGCAGCAGGGGCTTGCCCTGGCGGCGCGCCTCGGCGGTGATCAATTCGCCCGCTGCCACCAGACACTCCTTGTTGGCCAGGCCGACGCTCTTGCCCGCCTTCACCGCTTCGTAGGTGGCCTCCAGGCCGGCCACGCCCACGATGGCGCTGACCACGAAGTCCGCCTCGGGATGGGTGGCGACCTGCACCGTCCCCTGGGGACCGTGCGCGACCTCGATCTTCAGCCCCGCCGCCTTCAGCCGCGAGCGCAACTGCTCGGCATCCTCTTCCCGCGCCATGGAAACCAGGCGCGGCTGCCAGCGCTGCGCCTGCTCGAAGGCCAATTCCACGTTGTTGCCGGCAGCCAGGGTGGCTACCCGGAAGCGCTCGGGGAAGGACTCGACGATGGCGAGCGTGCTTCGCCCAATGGAGCCGGTCGAGCCCAGAATGGCAAGGCGTCTCATGGATGGCTGGGACTAAGTGCTGGCGGCCGCCAATATGGCTGCATAGTACCACAGCACCGGCGCGGCGAAGAGCAGGGCATCGATGCGATCGAGCATGCCGCCGTGGCCGGGGAGCAGCGCACCGGAATCCTTCACACCCGCGCCCCGCTTCATCATGGACTCGACCAGATCGCCGCACTGCGCTGCCAGGTTGATGCCAGCAGAGAGCAGCAGGACTTCCGCGAGAGAACTGGCCGGCGCCTGAGGTTGCGCCACCAAATGGAGGCGCGCCAGAAATGACGCGACCGGTTGCGCGAAGCGGCCCAACAGGCCGCCCAGGACCAGGGCACCCACGAAGGACGCGATGGCGCCCTCCCAGCTCTTCCCCGGGCTGATTCGTGGGGCCAGCTTATGGCGCCCGATGGCGCGGCCGGTGTAGTAGGCGAAGATGTCGCCACCCCAGACCACCGCCAGCAGATACAGAACGGCGAACCAGCCCGCACCGGCCCCGCGGAGGGAGACCAGCCCCACCAGCGGCAGCGTGATATAGGGCAAAGCCAGGAAGGAAACTGCGGCGGACGGCAGGGCTTTGGCCAGGTCGGCTTGGCGCATGGCGAGGATGAGCAGCAGGATCGCCGCGGTGAAGAGGACGATGGCCACCAGGAACAGGACGTAGGCGTCCTCGCTCTTGCGGATATCGAGGGAGTCGGCCATCACGAGCAGCGCGCCCGCCGCTGCGAAGGAGAGAACGAGGAAAGTGTAGATGGTGGAGCGGAAGGGAACCAGGCCGTAGGCCTTGACCATCCCCAGGTATTCGCGCGTGGCCAGAAGAGCCACCAGCATCACGACCGGGGTGAGCAGCCAGACAGGCGCCCGGAACACAGCCAACAGAACCAGGGGAATGAGGACGACCGCGGTCGCGACGCGCTTCATCTAGGATTGCGTGCCGTGGGCGCCGTTGCCCCCGGCGTTGCCGATGCCGCCGAAGCGCCGCTCCCGCCGCTGGTACTCCTCCAGGGCCTCCAGGAGCTGCCGCCCGCGGAAGTCCGGCCACAGCGTCTCGGTCACGTAGATCTCGGCGTAGGCCAGTTGCCAGAGCAGGAAGTTCGACAGCCGCATCTCGCCGCTGGTGCGGATGACCAGGTCGGGGTCGGGCAGGTTGCGGGTGTAGAGATAACGGTCGACCATCTCCTCGTCCACCTGCAGGTGCTGGAGCCCGCCGTTGTTGGCGGCGGCGTGGGCCATAGCTTGGAAGGCGTCCACCAGCTCCAGGCGCGCGCTGTAGTTGAGCGCCAGGGTGAGCACCATCCCGGTGTTGCGGGCGGTGGACTCGCGCGCCCACGCCATGCGCCCCTGCACGTCCTCGGGCAGCTCCTGCAGCCGCCCGATGTACTCCAGGCGGATGTTGTTCTTGTTGAGGGTAGGGACCTCGGCGCGCAGGTAGCGCTTGAGCAGGGCCATGAGGAACTGCACCTCGGCCGGCGGGCGCTTCTTCCAGTTCTCGGCGGAGAAGGCGTACAGAGTGAGAGCGGGGAGGTGGATGCGGGCGGCGGTCTCCACGGTGGAGCGCACCGCAGCCACACCCGCGCGATGCCCGGCGATGCGGGGCAGGTGGCGGCGTTTGGCCCAGCGGCCGTTGCCGTCCATGATGATGGCGATGTGCCGGGGAAGCCGCTTGGGATCGAGCCGGGCGTAAACCTCCGACTCCTTGCGGTCCAGCCCCGCGACTTTGGTGTGCAAAGCGACCTCGACTATGGGGAAGCTAACACACCCCTGCCTTTCTTGCAATTCACAGATTTCCTCGCGGACAGAAAATTCGAAGGCGGGGACGCCGCCGCCCGGGGGGCGCGAAAAAAGCCGGGGCGCGAGGCCCCGGCTGGGTCGGCAAAGGTACAGCGACGGATCTCAGGAGTGGCGGCGGGGGCGCAGGGCCAGGTCGCGCACCTGGGCCAGCACGCTCGACCACTGCATGCCGTTGAGCTTGGCGACGAAGGGCAGCAATTCCGCGATAAAATCGTCGCTCAGCAGTTCCCGGATCTCCAGCTCGCGGTTGCGGTCGCCGCCGTCGAGCAGGTCGGGAACGCTGACCTCCAGGGCCCGCGCCAGCCGCTCCAGCGACGACAGCGTGGGGGTGGCTTTCTCGTTCTCGATCTTGGAGACGTAGGTGCGCGGCACCGACATGCGCAGCGCCAGTTGACGCTGGCTCAGCCCGTTGCGCTGCCGCAGCGAGCGGATGGCGAAGGCGATCTGCAAGTGGGAGTGCCCGTTTCCGTTGCCATTGCCGTTGGCCGGGGCCGGGACTTCGGGCGCGGCCGCCACCGGCGGCTCTTCCGCGTCCAGGGAAGTATGGCAACGGCGGCAAAGATTGTTGGTGGTCCGGAACTGGACCAAGTGGCAACGGTCACATCTCACAACTTCCCGTGAATCCACGGGGGCGAGAGTAGTGGCCATCAGGTTGTGGGAGATGCCAGAGCCGGCATCACCGCGTGCGGGGCCCGGTACCACTCACAACTCGCCCAGTAATCTGAGGCATAGGTACCGTCTCTGTCAATATAATTCTCGGAAATCTTCGGGTAAAACCCCGGAGAGCATCCAGGAAAGAGGCAACAAAATGGGCGAAAACAGGGAGAAAACCAGACCAAGCCGCGAAGCGGCGTTGGGTTTACTATGTGAGTACACCCAGACGGAGAACCTGCGCCGCCACGCCCTGGCAGTGGAGGCCTGCCTGCGCGCCTACGCCCGCAAGTTTGGCGAGGACGAGAATTTCTGGGGCGTGACCGGGCTGCTCCACGACTTCGACTACGAGAAGTATCCCACCGCCCAGGAACATCCCTTCGTGGGCAACAAGATCCTGGAGGAGCGCGGCTACCCCGAGGAATTGCGCCGCGCCATTATGTCGCACGCCGACTATACCGGCGTCCCCCGCCAGACGAAGCTGGAGAAGGCGCTCTTCGCCTGCGACGAGTTAGCCGGCTTCCTCACCGCCACCGCCCTGGTCAAGCCCAACAAGTCGCTGGCCGAGGTGGAGGCGGCCTCGGTGCGCAAGAAGATGAAGGACAAGGCCTTCGCCCGCAGCGTGAGCCGCGACGACATCACGAATGGCGCCGCCGCCCTGGGCGTCGACCTGGACGAGCACATCCGCTTCTGCATCGAGGCCATGAGGACGATCGCCGATCAGCTCGGCTTGGCAGGAAAGACTTCTGGGGATTGAGTCATCGGGTCATTTTTCCTTCTTATTGCTCGCCCAAGCGGAGGGACATGGCAGGAGCTCATCGGGATAGGCGAGCTGAGGCCGCTTGGCGCCCGCGGGCAGGTTCACGACCTGTAGTTTCCAATGGCTAGGCTTTTTCAATGGCTCCGGAAGCTCCAACTCCAGGCGATAAGCATCATTTGCCTGCGCCAGCAAGGGCGCGACCACCGTGTCGGCCACCTCTGCCGAATCCTTGCCGAGAGAGCTATCGAACTGCGCCCCGAGGCCGCCGCTCAGCACCTGCAGACGATGCAACTGCCTTACCCCTTCGGCTTCAGGCGAGTCAAAGTAAGTGGTCCCGAACGCCGGGTATTCGCCAACCGTGAGGGGAAAGAGCCGTATGCCGGCACCACCGATGAGCTTCTCTAGCTGAGTGCCGTCGGTATGGCTCGCGTTGTCGCCGCCGTCGGTGATCACGAAGAGTGCGTCCTCCGGTCCGGTCGGTCCCAACATGCCCAGCGCCTCCACGACCGCATCCCTTATTCTTGTCCTGCCATGGGAGGTGGCGGCTTGGTCCATCTTTCTAAGCTGGTCGACCATCGCCTGGCGCGTCGCCGTGAAGTCTCCCAGAATCTCGATCTTGTCGCTGAAGGTCATAAGCGCCACCCGGGTCTGCGGAGGCGCGAGGCCGACCAGGCCTGCCGCCACTCGCAGCGCGGTGAGGAATTCGCTTGGTTCTCCTCTCATACTGCCGCTGGTGTCGAGCAGAATGACCATCCGCCGGATTCCCGCCTGCGGGGTCGCCGCGATGACGTGTGCCCTCTTGCCACGAACTTCGGCGCCGAAATCATCGGGCTTGAGATCGAGAACGGGGTTGCCCTTCTGGTCGGTGACTTCCACGAGAAGCGTACGGCGCAGGCAGGTATCCGCTTGCTGCGCTGACAGGGCGCCGGACCAGAGACACGCCAGAACCAGTAGGAAGGTGCGCAGAACGCGGTTAGCGCTCATATCCCACCCCGGGGCTGAACAAACTACCACAGCAGGGAGCGCCGGGCCATCGGGCCATTGAGAAACCTTCCCCTCGGGTATCCTCCGTGCCTCTGTGTCTCTGTGGGGAATTACTTCAGGACCTCCACCAGCTTGCCGCTGGCGATCAGCCCGGCCACGCGGGCGAAGTCGCCGGCCATGGCGCGGTCGTGCTCGACGGTTGGACAAACGGAGCGGATGGCGGCCACGGCCGCCCGCCCGCGCTTCGAGGTCCGCAGCGGGCGCAGGAAGTCCAGCCCCTGGGCGGCGGCGATGGCCTCGATGGCCACGACCTGGCGCGAGTTCTCCAGCACCTTGCGCAGCTTGAGCGCGGCGGCCATGCCCATGGAAACGTAGTCTTCCTTGTTGCCCGAGGTGGTGATGGAGTCCACCGAGGCCGGGTGGGCCAGCACCTTGTTCTCGCTGGCCAGGGCGGCGGCGGTGACCTGGGCCATCATGAAGCCGGAGTGCAGGCCCGCGCCCGGGGCCAGGAAAGGCGGCAGGCCCTCGTTGAGCGCGGGGTTGACCAGACGCTCGATGCGCCGCTCGGAGATGCCCGCCAGCGCGGTCAGCGCGATGGCCAGGAAGTCGAGGGCGAAGGCCAGAGGCTCGCCGTGGAAGTTGCCGCCGGAGAGGACCTCGCCGGTCCCGGCGAAAACCAGGGGGTTATCCACGGCGGCGTTGGCTTCGATCTGGAAGACGCGGCGGGCGTGGGCCAGGGCGTCGCGCACCGCGCCGTGCACCTGCGGCATGCAGCGCAGGGAGTAGGCGTCCTGGACGCGGGCGCAGGCGCGGTGGGACTCGCGGATGGCGCTGCCTTGGAGCATGCGGCGCAGGTTCTGGGCGGTCTGGAGCTGGCCGGGATGCGGGCGCGCCTGGTGGATGCGCTCGTCGAAGGCGGTGTCGGTGCCGTGCAGGGCGTCGAGGGAGAGCGCGCCCACCACATCGGCGGAGTCCACCAGGGTCTCGGCGGCCAGCAGCGCCAGAACGCCCACACCCAGCATTGCCTGGGTGCCGTTGACCAGCGAGACCGCTTCCTTGGCTTCCAGCACCAGGGGCTTGAGCTTGGCGCGCTTCAGGGCCTCGCCGCCGGGCATGCGCTTGCCGTCCAGCACGGCCTCACCCTCGCCGATCAGGACCAGCCCCACGTGCCCCAGGGGCGCCAGGTCGCCGCTCGCGCCCACGCTGCCCTGCGAGGGGACCACGGGATGCACGCCGCGGTTCAGCATCTCGCAGAGCATCTCGATGGTGGCCGGCCGCACCCCGGAGAAGCCCTTGGCCAGGGAGTTAGCGCGCAAGAGCATCATGGCGCGGACTTCCGCTTCCGAGAGCGGCTCGCCCACGCCCGCCGCGTGCGAGCGCATCAGGTTGACCTGCACCTCGCGGATCTCCCCCGGCTTGAGGCGCACGTCCGCCAGTTTGCCCACGCCGGTGGTGATGGCGTAGGCAACCTTGTTGCCGGCGACGATCTGGTCCACGACCGCGCGGGTCTTCTCCACGGCGCGGCGGGCGTCGCGGGCGAGCGCGACCTTGGCCTCGCCGCAGGCGACGGCGGCCACTTGCTCCAGCGTCAGATCATTGCCGGTGATCTCGATGGTCTTCATAAACCTCAGGGGCTAAAGCCCCGTTCTATTTGGGACGGTTGCGGCGCGGCTGAAGCCGCGCCCTTTCAAGGCCGCGTTGCAAAACGCCGCCACTCACCGCGCCACCGCTCCTTCCAGCGCCGCGCGGTACTTTTCCGGCAGCGGACAGATGTTCATGCGCGCGTCGGTCACGATGTGCACGGTCTCGCCCTCGGCCAGCAGGGTGCCGTCGGCCGCCCGCAGCACGTCGTAGGCGAAATGCAGCATGGAAGATCGCACGTTCTTCAGGCGGGTGCGCAGCAGGATCTCGTCGTCGTAGTGGGCCGGAGCCTTGAAGCGGCAGCGGGCGTCGGCCACGGGCAGGTGGCAGCCGTCCTGCTGCTCCATGCTCTCGTAGGTGAAGCCCATCGCGCGGAACATCTCCACCCTGCCGATCTCGAACCAGATGAAGAAATTGGAATGATAGACCACGCCCATCTGGTCGGTCTCGGCGTAGCGCACGCGCAGGCGCGACTCGTAGGCCCGCCCGTGATGATCGCCGCCGGCGTTCACTTGCCGCTCCAGCGCGGCTTGCGCTTCTCCAGGAAGCTGGAGATGCCTTCGCGGAAGTCGGCGGTGGTGCGGATGCGCGCGTTGTCCTCCACCGCCTGCGCGATCTGCTCGTCGAGCGGCTCACGGAGGAAGCCGTTGATCAGCTTCTTGGTCAAGCGCACCGAGGAAGGGCTGTTCTCCAGGACCTCGCCGGCCAGGGCATAGGCCCGGGGCAGCAGGCGCTCCGCCGGCACCACCTCGTTGACCAGGCCGTAGCGGTGGGCCTCGGTGGCGTCGAAGAGGCGGCCGCTCATCAGCAGGTCGCGCGCGATTTTGTGGCCCACCTGCCACACCAGGACGGAGGAGACGATGGCGGGCACGAAGCCGATGCGCACCTCGGTGTAGCCGAACTTGGCTTCGGGGACAGCCAGGGTCCAGTCGCAGAAGGTGGCCAGGCCGGTGCCGCCGGCGATGGCCGCGCCGTTCACCGCCGCGATGGTTGGCTTGGGAAAGTCGTAGAGGCGGCGGAAGAACGCGGCCAGGAAGGCGGAGTCCTTCACGTTCTCCTCATGCGACTTGCCCAGCAGGTCTTTGAGATTGTCGATGTCCAGGCCGGCGCAGAAGGCCTTGCCCGCTCCGGTGATGACCAGGACATTCGCCGCTGAGTGCTCGACCGTGTCCAGCGCCTGTAGCAACTCGCCCACCACCTCCAGGCTGAGCGCATTGCGCTTGTCGGGGCGGTTCAGGGTGAGGGTGGCGATGCCGTTCTCCTCCGTGAGCAGCAGAGTCTTGAAGTCGGGCATCAGTGGCGGACCTCGACCGCATACTTGGTCTCGATGTCGGCGTTCATCTTGAGCACGTTCTCCAGCGGCTTGCGGATGGGGACGTCCACCGCCTGGCGGGCGAAGCCCTCCAGCAAGCGCTCGGTGGGGACATTGCCCACCAGCATGTCCTGGGCGAAGGGACAGCCACCCAGGCCGCCCAGGGCGGAGTCGAAGCGGCGACAGCCGGCGTCGTAGGCGGCCAGCACCTTGTCCACCGCCTGCTCCGGACGCCCGTGCAGGTGCACCCCGATCTCCAGGTGGTCATATTTTTCCAGCACCGCGGTCACTACCTGAGTGATGGCCTCGGGCGAGGCCAGGCCCACAGTGTCGGCCAAGGAGACGGTGCGCACGTTCATGTCGGCCACGATGCCCACCGCCTCCAGCACCTCCTCCGGGTTCCACAGGTCGCCGTAGGGATTGCCGAAGGCCATGGAGATGTAGGCGACGGTGTCGAGCCCGGCTTCGTCGGCCTTCTGCTTGATCTTCTCCAGCACCTCCACCGCCTCTTCCAGCGACTGCTTCTGATTATGGCGCAAGAAGGTGGGCGAGACGGAATAGGGGAAGCCCACGGTGCGCACCGCTTCGGTGAGGATGGCGCGCTCCACCCCGCGCTCGTTGACCACGATGCCGATGATCTCGACGTCGTCGGGCGGGTCGAGCTGCTCCAGCACCTCCTCCGAGTCGGCCATCTGGGGCACGTACTTGGGCGAGACGAACGAGACCGCGTCCAGGTGCTTGAAGCCGGCGCCGATCAGGGCGCGCAGGTAGGCCACCTTGACCTCGGTGGGGATCTGCGCCTTCAGCCCCTGCCAGGCATCGCGCGGGCACTCCACGAGTTTGATGGCGTCAGGCACTATGTTTGCAGCACCCCGGTCTTGAACTGGGGCACGTCGGGGTTGAGCGAGGCCGCCTCCAGGGCCTGGATCAGGGCCTCGCGCGTCTCCATGGGATCGATGATCTTGTCGACCCAGAGGCGGGCGGCAGCGTAGCGCGGGTCGGTCTGCTCGTCGTAGGTCTTCTTCACCGACTCGTAGAGCTCCTTCTTCTCCTCGTCGCTCAGTTTCTTGCCGCCGCGCTCCAGTTGCTTGATCTTGATCTCGACCAGGGTGCCGGCGGCGGAGTCGCCGCTCATCACCGCGTAGCGCGCGGTGGGCCAGGCGAAGACGAAGCGCGGGTCGTAGGCCTTGCCGCACATGGCGTAGTGGCCGGCGCCGAAGGAGCCGCCCACGATGACCGTGATCTTGGGCACCACCGAATTGGAGACCGCGTTCACCATCTTGGCCCCGGCCTTGATGATGCCGCTCCACTCCGCGTCGCGCCCCACCATGAATCCGTTCACGTCGTGGAGGAAGATGAGCGGGACCAGGTTCTGGTTGCAGTCCATGATGAAGCGCGCGGCCTTCTCGGCGCTCTCGGTGTAGACCACGCCGCCGAACTCCACCCGCTTCTGCCCGGCGTGGTCGAGCATGGTGACGTGGGACTTCTGGTTGGCCACGATGCCCACCGCCCAGCCGCCGATGCGGGCGAAGCCGCAGAGCACGGTCTCGCCGTACTCCGGGCGGTACTCGTCGAAGCGGCTGCCGTCCACGATGCGCGCGATCACTTCCTTCATGTCGTATTGGCGCGCGGGGTCGGATTCGAAGATGCCGTAGGTCTCCTCGGCAGCGAAGGCGGGGGGTTCGGGCTTCTTGTGGTCGAAGGGGGCGGCGGGCCGGCGGCCCATCTTCTCCACCAGGGAGCGGATGCGGGCCAGACAGGCTTCGTCGTTGGGCTCGCGGTAGTCCACGGTGCCGCTGATCTCGGCGTGCATCCTGGCGCCCCCCAGGCTCTCGGCGTCGATCTTCTGCCCGATGGCCGCCTGCACCAGCGCCGGCCCCGCCAGAAACAGCCCCGAGCCCTCCGTCATCAGCACCGTATCCGTCATCACCGGCAGATAAGCACCGCCTGCGACGCACATCCCCATAATCGCCGTAATCTGCGGCACGC
>DATIWW010000259.1:0-5928 GCA_035519175.1 Terriglobales bacterium | reverse complement strand
TCCGAGCTCTCGGAGGCGGCGGTGCTGGGCTACGAGTACGGCTACAGCCGCGACTATCCCGAGACCCTGGTGCTGTGGGAGGCGCAGTTCGGCGACTTCGCCAACGGCGCCCAGGTCGTCCTCGACCAGTTCATCTCCGCCGGCGAGGACAAGTGGGGCCTGCTCTCGGGCGTGGCCGTGCTCCTGCCCCACGGCTACGAAGGCCAGGGACCGGAGCACTCCAGCGCGCGCGTGGAGCGCTTCCTGCAGCTCGCCGCCAAGGACAACCTGCAAGTCGCGCAGCCCTCCACCGCCGCCCAGTACTTCCACCTGCTGCGCCGGCAGGCGCTGCGCCGGTGGCGCAAACCGCTGGTCGTCTTCACTCCCAAGAGCATGCTGCGGCATCCCGACGCCGCCTCGCGCCTGGAGGAATTCGCCCGCCCGCGCTTCCAGAACGTCCTGCCGGAGACGGAGATCGCGCGCGCCGAGCGCGTGCTCCTGTGCACCGGGAAGATCGGGCACGAACTGCGCGCCCAGCGCAAGCGCCTGCAGGATTCTAAGACCGCCATCGTCTTCCTGGAGCAGCTCTATCCCTTCCCCGAGGCCGAGCTGGCTGCCGAACTCGAGCGCCACGCGGCCGCCCGCGAGATCGTCTGGGTGCAGGAAGAGCCCGCCAACATGGGGGCGCTGTGGTTCGTGCTGCCGCGCCTGAAGCGCCTGCTCCCCGGCCGCCCCGTGCGCACGGTGAAGCGGTCAGCCTCTTCCAGCCCCGCCACCGGCTCCGCCAAGGCCCACGACCTGGAGCAGAAGACCCTGCTCACCCTCGCCTTCGCCACCGGGAAGCAGTGAGCAGTCCCGCAGGGACGCCAGAAGCCAGCCCGGGGCGAGAGCCCCGGGAATCGGCGCCGTGAACCCCCGCGCGCGACCGGCCCGGAGCGCAGCGACGTGGCAAGGGAGCGCGCCCGCCCTCCCAATGTGGAACACCCCAAGGTCCGCCCTGCAAATTCTGCTAGTTCCCCGCCCCCAAAACGGCGTTACGATGAGAGAGCAAGGACGTTTCGCCCTGGGGTCTCTGCTCGACGGGAGCTCCGAACGCACAGCCTCACGAACCGGATCTACGAGGCCGCCATGCTCTCGAAATGCGCCAACCCTTCCTGCTCCGCCCCTTTCCGTTACCTGCGCGAAGGCCGCCTCTACCGCATCGACGTGGCCAACGCCGGCGAGGCCCACCCCCACGGCCCTTTCCTGGTCAACGGCCGCAAAGGCCCGGAGAAGATCGAGCACTTCTGGCTGTGCGCCGCCTGCGCCAGCACTCTGACCCTGGCCTTCGAGAAGGACAAGGGCATCACCGTGGTGCCGCGCACTCCCCTGCGCGCCGCCTGAAGTCAGGCGAGCCTTTAGCTTTTGCTTTTTGCCTTTTGCCTCTTGTCTTCTGTCCCCTGCTTCCTAACGTATTCCTTCCGCCGCGGCGGAATATTTCCCGGTCAAGGCGTACCAGCGGATGCGCAGCAGGTCCCAGAACATGCGGGGGCCGTCGCGCAGGGGGCTGATGGTGGAGCGCCGGTCGTGCGCCCACGCCACCGGCACCTCCTCGACCTTGAGCCCCCGCCGCCGCGCCAGGTAGAGCAGTTCGGGATCGAAGGCCCAGCGCTCGATGCGCAGCCGCGAAAACAGCTCCAGCGCCGCCCGCCGGGTGAAGGCCTTGAAGCCGCACTGCGTGTCCTGGAAGCGCAGGCCCAGCAGGAGGCGCAGCAGCAGGTTGAAGAGCCGCCCGAAGAACTGGCGGTAGAGAGGCTGGCGCAGGGTCTGGGTCTCGCTGGCCAGCCAGCGCGAGCCGATGGCGATCTCCGCGCCCGCGGCCAGCGCCGCGAACAGCTTTTCCGCTTCGGCGATGGGCGCCGAGAGGTCGGCGTCGGTGAAGAGCCGCAGGTCGCCCTTTGCCTCCAGCATGCCGTGGCGCACCGAGTATCCTTTGCCGCGGTTGCCGGGATTCTCCAGCAGGCGCACGACAGGATGCCGCGCCGCATACTCGGCGGCCAGCGCCGCCGTCCGGTCGCGCGAGCCGTCGTTCACCACCAGCACCTCGGCATCCCAGCCCTGCGCGGCCGCGTAGGCCAGTAGCTGCTCGAGCGCGGCGCCCAAGCGCCGCTCCTCGTTGTAAGCCGGGATGATGATGCTGTAGGTGGGCACGGCGGTGCCGGCAGCCAGTGTACCGGAGTCAGCTCTGCAGCGCGAAGGCGACTTCGCGCGAGGACGAGCGCAGCTTCTCCATGGCCAGTTTCAGGGCGTTGACCTTCTCGGTGAGGCCGCGCTTCTGCGCCAGCTCCAGCAGCTCCCCCGCCTTGGCGATCTCGGCGTTGGCGGCGGCCAGCAGGTAGGCGAGGGAGTCGGCGTGCGGCTTCCACAGGTACTGCGACGCGGTCTTCTTGGCCTGGAACTCGTGGTATTCGCCCGCCGTCCGCCCCAGGATGGAGATCAGCCGGATGAGGCAGTTGGCGTAGTCGGCGCGGAAGCTCTTCTCCTTGCGGTAGTCGGCGCGGAAGGCCTCCGCCTCCACCGGGCTGATCACCACGTTGCCGTGGGGCATGGCCACCACCACCGATTTGGTGACCGGCGGCGCCCCCGCCAGGAAGTTGTAGATGAACTCGGTGACGTTCTGGATCTTGCTCTCCTGGATGGAGTCGGTGGCCAGGGTAGGCGCGGCGCCGGTCCCGGCCGCGGCCGCCTTCCCTCCCGGTACCGGCGCTCCCGCCGGCATGCGCTTGTCCACCGCCTTCTTGTAGCGCGAGATCTTGCGGAAGTGCTCCTGGGCGCGGCCGTACTCCAGGCTCAGCGCCTCCTTCTCCTCCACCTCCTCCAGGTGCTTCACCATGACGTCGTCGTCGATGCGGCTCATGATGCTGGCGCCTTCCTGCTGGGCGTTGGCGGCGAAGGCCTTGATGCGCGCCGCCGCCTGCCGGAAGAGTTCGTCGAAGCGCCGCCCGAAGAAGTAGTTGTAGTCGGCGATGGGAGCCAGGGCGCGAGGATGGAAGAAGGAGCCGCGCAGCGCCTGCTTGAGGTCGCGCACCCGCTGCATCACTCCGGAATCCATGAGCGCGTCGAAGTGGCGGAACTCTTCCACTTCCTGGCGCACGAACTCGAACTCCGCCACCAACCGCATGTGCTCTTCCGGGGGCTCCGGGGGTTCGATGCCGGCCAGCACCTGCCCCAGCGCCGCCTCGAAGGCGGGGACCGGCTGCGGCAGCCCGCGTCCCGCCTCCGCCAGCCACTTGCGGTAGAGGAAGGTGACCACGAAGTCGGCCTTGTCGCGGTCGGCGTCGTCGGCGCGCTGCAGGTAGTAGCGCAGCAGGGCCTCGGCGGTCTCGTAGCTGGTGGAATCCTTCAGCGCATCGCGCACCATGGGCGGCGTGATGGCCATGTCGAGCAGCGGCAGCCAGCGCTGCAGCACGTCAAGCGAGCCCTCGGCCGGACCCTGGCGCGCCTCCGCCACCTCCGGCGGCACCGGCACTTGGTGCCCCAGCGCCGCTTCCACCAGGCCCAGGTAGAAGACGTGCGCCGCCCACAGGTCCAGCAATTCGCGATTCTGCGCTTCGGCCAGAAACCCGCTCCTGACGAGGCTTCCCAGAGAGACGTTGGGGGGAGTTACGGGAAGTGTACTGGAAGCCCGGGGCGGGCGCCAGTGCGGGCCCGGGTGCCCGGCGGCGGATTGCGCCCTCTCCGGCGAAGGATTAGGCTTGCTGCACGCGGCCTCCCATGAAGACGCTGGACGAATACCTGAAAGAAGCCGAGCAGGCCCACGGCCACCTGTGCGCCGGGCAGGTGCTGGGCGTGCGCCTGGCCATGCTGGGCCTGGAAAGGCTGGGCCTTCAGGACCCCCGCGGCGCCGATCGCAAGCGCCTGGTCACCTTCGTCGAGATCGACCGCTGCGCCACCGACGCCGTGGGCGTGGTCACCGGCTGCCGCCTGGGCAAGCGCGCCCTCAAGTTCCGCGACTGGGGCAAGGTGGCCGCTACCTTCGTGGACCTGGAGAGCGGCCGCGCCGTCCGCGTCGCCGCCCGCGAGTCCTCCAAGGCGCTCGCCCGCCAGATGCATCCCGAGATCGAGAGCAAGAACCAGCAGCAGATGCTGGCCTACCGCGAGATGGCCGACGCCGACCTCTTCGACGTGCAGTGGGTGAAGGTCGCGCTCGGACCCGAGGAGTTCCCCGGCTACAAGGGCGAGCGCGTGACCTGCGCCCAGTGCGGCGAGGGCGTCAACTTCAAGCGTGAAGTGCGGCGCGACGGGAAGACTCTCTGCCGCGCCTGCGCCGGCGAGCGCTACTACGAACCCATCGAGTAGTTGGGAGTTTGTAGTCAGGAGTCAGCGCGGACCTGCCCCAGCGCAAGCGCTTCCCAGCCGCAGCACCGTCCCTTCCTCGAACTGCCGTCCCATGATCTGCACCCCGATGGGCAGGCCGCTCTTCGAACTGCCGCAGGGAACGGAGATCGCCGGCACTCCCGCCAGGTTCGCGGTCACGGTGTAGATGTCGGCCAGGTACATGGCCAGGGGATCGTCCGTCTTCTCCCCCAGCTTGAAGGCCGGGGTGGGGGTGGTGGGCGCGACCACCGCGTCCACCTTCTGGAAGGCCTGCTCGAAGTCCTGCGCCAGCAGCGCCCGCACCTTCTGCGCCTTCCGGTAGTAGGCGTCGTAGTAGCCGGCGGAGAGCGCGTACGTCCCCAGCAGGATGCGCCGCTTGACCTCGGCGCCGAAGCCCTGGTCGCGCGTCCGCCGGTACATCTCGCTCAGGTTGCCCCCACGTGCGCGGAAGCCGTAGCGCACCCCGTCGTAGCGCGCCAGGTTGGCCGAGGCCTCCGCCGGCGCCAGGATGTAGTAGGTGGGAATGGCGTAGGCGGTGTGCGGCAGCGACACCGGGAGGATCTCGCAGCCCGCCTGCGCCAGCTTCTCAAGCGCCGCCTCCACCGCCGAACGCACCTCCGCCTCCAGCCCCTCGCCGAAATATTCCTTGGCCACGCCCAGGCGCAGCCCGCGCACCGGCTTCTCCAGCTCCGCCAGGTAGTCGGGCACGGGGAGGTCGGCGGAGGTCGAGTCGCGCTCGTCCTTTCCCGCCATGTGCTGCAGCAGGATGGCGGCGTCGCGCACCGTGCGCGTGATCGGCCCTACGTGGTCGAGCGACGAAGCAAAGGCGATCAGCCCGTAGCGCGAGACCCGGCCGTAGGTGGGCTTCAGCCCCACCACCCCGCAGAACGCGGCGGGCTGGCGGATGGAGCCGCCGGTGTCGGAGCCCAGCGCCGCCACGCTCGTCCCCGCGGCCACGCTGGCCGCCGAGCCCCCCGAGGAGCCTCCGGGCACGCGCGCGCGGTCGCGCGGGTTGCGCACCGGGCCATAGGCGGAGTTCTCGTTCGACGAGCCCATGGCGAACTCGTCGCAGTTGGTCTTGCCCAGCACCACCGCCCCCGCCGCCTCCAGGCGGCGGACCGCGGTCGCGTCGTAGGGCGGGACGAACTTCTCCAGGATCTTTGACCCGGCGGTAGTGCGCACGTCCTTCGTGACCAGCACGTCCTTCACCGCGATGGGGACGCCGGCCAGCGGCGGCAGCGCCTCGCCCTTGGCGGCGCGCGCGTCTACCTCCGCGGCCTGGGCCAGCGCCCGCTCCCGCGAGAGCGTGAGATACGCGTGCACCTCGCCGTCCTCGGCTTCGATCTTCCTATAGAAGGACTCGGCCAGCGCGCTCGCCGTCACCCGCCGCTCGACAACCGCGGCGCGTGCGGATTCGATGGTGAGGGCGTTCAAGTCCATAGGCTGGGTCAGTTCTTCTGGGTTGGAAGCCGGAAACAGCGCTGGGTGGGGTCCCAGACCACCTTGCCCTTATACTCGCTCCACAGCTTCCGGTAATGCTCCTGCAAGGCGGCTCGCCCGTGCTTCCTGATGTAGTTGTGCCATGCCGTCGAG
>DATIWW010000258.1:0-7135 GCA_035519175.1 Terriglobales bacterium | reverse complement strand
CCAGCGGCGTGACGATCCGGCGCAGGATCCGTTGCGGAGCGGCGAGGTTGAGCCGGTCGAAGAACACCGGCGCAAACTCCAGCGCAAGCACGGTCGTGTACAGCATGACGCACCAGGCCACCTCGAACATCACCGAGCGCGGGTTCCACATCACCAGGGGATGCCAGATGCGGTAGCTGCGCCCGATGTCGAAGAGCAGGGCCACGCACACCAGCACGTAGCCGAGGAAGGCGGTGAGCAGGGTGGGGCGCACGATGGGCTTGAAGCGCTCGATGTTGAAGATGTGGACGGCGGCCATCAGGGTGAAGCCGCCGGCGGCCAGCATGACGCCGCAGAGCACGTCGAAGCCGATCCACAGGCCCCAGGGGAAGCGGTCGCTCAAGTGGGTGGAGGCGCCCAGGCCCTGGGTGAAGCGCACGACGGCGGCATAGAGCCCCGCCGCCATCACCGCCAGGAAGACGGACTTCCAGAAGGTCAGCTTGAAGCGGATGGGCGCCATCACTTTGTCTCCTTCTTTTCTTCTTCGCGCCTGGGGGCGCGGCCTTCGGCGGCGGCCACCTCGGCGCGGCGGTGGGTGATCCACCAGATGCCGCCCAGCAGCACTCCGCCCAGGGGAACGAAGTCGGGAATGAACTGCAGGACGCGGTGGGTGAGCAGGGGCAGGGGCTGGTGGGGGAAGTCGGTGCGATAGCCGAACTGCTCGAAGGGCACGGAGGAGAGCAGGAGCACGGAGGTGCCGCCCACCTCGTCGAGGCCGTAGATGTGCTGGACGTACTGTTCGGGGTGTTCGCGGAGGCGCTGGCGGGCCTCGGCGATGAGGGCGTCGCGCTCGCCGAACTTGGTGGCGCCGGTGGGGCAGATCTCGGCGCAGGCGGTCTGACGGCCGGCGGCCACGCGGTCGGGACACATGGTGCACTTGCGCACCAGGGGCAGCGCTTTCGACCACTCGTACTTGGGGACGTCGAAGGGGCAGGCCACCATGCAGTAGCGGCAGCCGATGCAGCGGCTGGGCTCGTAGATGACCGGGCCCTCCGGGGTCTTGCGCAGGGCGGCCACCGGGCAGACGGAGGCGCAGGTGGGGTCGTCGCAGTTCATGCACAGGCGGCGCATGAACTTGTCGCCGCGGGTCAGGATGGCGGTGAACTTGTGGGCCGACTGCACCTCTTCGGCGGCGATCTTGTCGTCGTAGGGGAGCTTGTTCTGCTCGGCGCAGCCGACCTCACATTGCCGGCAGCCGATGCAGAGGGTGGCGTCGTACAGGATGGCCTTGCTCATGGCGTTCTCCACAGGGAATGGGAACTGGCTCGCTCCCGGAAGGGCCGGCGAGAGGGTCGAGGGTGGGGGCGCGCCGCGGGTAGGGGCGGACGAGAGCGCGCGCGCTGCGCGCCCGGGGCGGCCGCCGGGCCTGGTTGGGCCGGCGCCAGACGGATTGTGGTTCGCTCGGTCACGGCGCCCCCGAGCCCGCCGCCGGGCCCTTCGGGGGGCAGGTTCGCCCCGCCCGAAGGGCCGGCGCTGGCGGGCCAACCTACTTCTTCAAGCTGCGAATGAAGGCGACCACGGCGTTGATCTCATCCGGGGTCATGCCCTTCTTGGAGAAGTTGTGCTTGGGGTTGTTGGCGATGAAGTCCGCCAGGTCCTTGTCGCTCTTGCCCTGCACGGCAGCCGAGGCCAAGTCCGGGGTCTTCATGGCCGCCTTGCCGGCGCCGTCGGCGCCGTGGCAGACCGCGCACTTGGCCTTGAACAGGTCAGCGCCGTTGGGGCCGGCAGCGAAGCCGGAGAGCGGCAGCAGGATCAGGCAGAACAGAAACACAGCGATGGTCAGCTTTTTCATGATGGCGAACTCTCCTCTGGGGAGGCCCACTTCTGCTGGGCCTACTCCCCTATTGGGAGTGTGGGCGCGTGGGAGGGGAAAGGCTGTGATGGGGGTCACCCTGAATGGTGATTTTCTCATCACCCCGGTGTGAGGTAGCGCAGCGGGCCTGCTTAAGAACGCAGCAGCAAAGAAGTTAAGCGGCCGCGACCATGCGCTTCAGGGCCAGCAGCCCGGCGCCCAGGGCGCAGACGTATTCGCAGTTCTCCGGGACGTTGACCTTGAGGCCGAGGCGGGTTTCGAGGGCCTTGACCATCCCGGCCTGGCGAGCGACGCCGCCGACGAAGGTGAGTTCGCTGCCCAGGCCGACGCGCTTGAGCAGGTTGGCGGCGCGGTCGGCGAGGGAGTCGTGGATGCCGCGCAGGATGTCCTCCACGCTGACCCCGGCGGAGACGTGGTTGATGATCTCGCTCTCCGCCAGCACGGCGCAGATGGAAGAGATGGGCTGGGGATTCTGGGCTTGCAGGGAGAGCTCGCCCACCTGCTCCAGGGGGATCTGCAGGTACTTGGCGGCGCGGGCGATGAAGCTGCCGGAGCCGGCGGCGCACTTGTCGTTGGTCTTGAAGCCGGCGACGCGGCCGGCGTCGCGCAGGTGGATGGCGCGGGTGGACTGGCTGCCGATGTCGAGCACGCAGGAGGCCTGGGGGAAGAGGAAGTAGGCGCCGCGGGCGGCGCTGGTGATCTCGGTGGCCTGGAGGTCGCGGAAGCTCACGCTGTAGCGGCCGAAGCCGGTGGTGGAGACGTAGCAGGGCGCGTCGGGAGGCAGGCCGGCCTGCGCGCGGGCCATCTCCAGGGCGCGGGCAGCGGCCTTCTCCAGCTCCACTCCGGTGCGGGTGAGGGCGCGGGCGAGCACCGTGGGGGGCTCGCCGTTCGAGCCGGCGGAGAGGAGGACCGCCTTGGTCAGGCCGGTGCCGACGTCAATTCCCGCTGTGTGGGGCATGTTCAGGGCTCCAGATGTCGGATTCAAAGCTGCGGTCGAGCTTCTCCAGGGCGAAGATAGCGGCGCCGATGGCGCCGATGAAGTGGGCGTCGGGGCTGACCTGGAGCTGGGCGCCCAGGACGCCCTCCAGGGCGCGCACCATGCCGATGTTGCGGGCCACGCCGCCGGTCAGGGTGATGGCGGGCTCGATGGGCACGCGCCGCGCCAGCGAGACGGTGCGCTTGGCGATGGCCTGGTGCACTCCGCCCAGGATGTCCTCCCCCTTCTTGCCCTGGGCGAGGTAGGAGAGGATGTCGGACTCGACGAAGACGGTGCAGACGGTGGTGATCTTGACCGGCTGCAAGGCCTGGAGGGAGAGGGGGCCGACCTCGTCCAGGCGGATGCCCATGACCTCGGCGGCGTTGGCCAGGAAGCGGCCGGTGCCGGCGGCGCACTTGTCGTTCATGACGAAGTCCAGGACCTCGCCGCTGGCGCCCACGCTGATGGCCTTGGAGTCCTGCCCGCCCATGTCGATGACGGTGCGGGTGTTGGGGAAGACGAAGTGGGCGCCGCGGGCGTGGCAGGAGATCTCGGTCATCTGGGCGTTGCCGAAGGAGATGTTGTAGCGGCCGTAGCCGGTGCCCACCACGAAACCGACGTCGTGGGCGTGGATGCCGGCCTCCTGGCAGAGCACGTGGAAGGCGTGCTCGGCGGCCTTGCGCACGTTGGCGCCGGTATCGACCAGAGCCCGGGCCATGATCAGGGGGCGGGCGTTCTCCTCCATCAGGATGGCCTTGGTCTGGGTGGAGCCGACATCCACTCCGGCGGCGACGCGCATGGTCCTCCCTTCAGGCGGAGGCGGCGGGATGGGCCGCGCCCGTCAGCTTGCTGTGCTCGAGCGCCTCGAAGAAGGCGTCGATGCGGTTGCGGATCTGGGCCTCGGAGAAGTAGCGCGGGTCTTCGAGGTCGCTCTCGATGTAGAGGGTGGGCAGATGCAGCGACTTGGTGAAGTAGTCGCGCATGTCGCCCTGGCCGGCGGAAAACAGCCGGCAGCTCTTGACGAAGTGGATGATGACGCCGTCGGCCTGCCACTCCTCCACGTAGCGCCGGATCTGGTCGTAGCGCTGCAGGTAGTTGCGGTTGGTGACGTTCTGGGAAAGCATGTGCAGGGCGACGGACTCGAAGGGGCGGGCGGGATCGTGGCGGTCGCCGAACTCCCACAGCCCGCCCACGGTGGAGTAGGTGGAGGCCACGGCGGTGGCCTTCCACTTGGCGAACATGTCGCGGAAGGTGCGGAAGTAGGGATAAGGGGGCGGGCCTTCCATCACCAGGCGGAACTTCTCCTGCTCGTAGACGCCCTCGCCGTTGGCGACCTTCTCCTCCAGTTCCTGCAGGGCGGCGCGGAAGAAGGCGACGCCCTCGGGGCTGCCGCGGTAGACGTAGAGCGGGCCCATGAGGGTGATGGCGTCAAAGTAGGCGTCGAAGGGGGAGGGCGAGCGGCGGGCCAGGTGCTTGATGCGCGACCACAGATCCTCGACCTCGGCGGCGCAGCGCACCGCCTGCTGGAAGCGCTCGTAGTCGAACTTCTTGCCGGTGATGTTCTCCAGCACGCTCACCAGCTCCTGGAGCTGCTTGACCACGTAGGCTATGTCGGCCTGGCTGGGCTCGGCCTCGCGGCAGAAGGGGACGTCGAGGACGTAGAGGCGGCTGCCGGTGAGGGCGGCCACGTGCTCGAACCATTTGACGTAGGTGTTGCAGCCGACGAAGTTGCAGAGCACCAGGGCGGGCCGGGGCAGCTTGCCGCCGGTGGGGGTGATGCCCTTCAGGTAGGAGCCGATGTCGGCCTTGACATAGGCGCAGTTGTCGGCGGCGTAGCCCAATTCCTCGGCGGCCAGGATGGGCTCGAGCGACTGGTGGCGGATGGCCAGTTGCAGCGCGTTGATCTCGGGGTAGAGAGGGACGGCATCGAACGCCTCGAGCAGTTCCACGCAGTTGCCGGAGATCATGAGGGAGACGCTGGGCGGCAGGCCGGTGTGGGCGGAGGAGTCGAGGCGCTGGTACCACTTCAGCATCAGCTCCTTCTGGCGCTGGTGGATCTGGCCGCGGTACTCGCTGGTCTTAGGTTGCGTCATAGCATTTCAGCACTCAGCACTCAGCATTCAGCCAGTGCAGGTCCCCCCTAGTCGAACAAAAGCGATTCCACAAAGGTCTCCACCTCGGTGCGCAGGCGCTCGAAGGTGAACATCTTCTCCTCGAACTCCAGCAGCAGGTGAGGGAGGGCGATGTTCTCCAACTCGCGCTTGAAGAGGACGTAGTCGAAGTACGCGGGCTCGCAGAACTTGGCGATGAGGAAGATGACCGCCTGGGCGCGGTGGCGGCGCACCTTCTCGATCAGGCCCTGGAAGCGGGGTCGGCGGAAGTCGTGGCGCACGCTGGAGTAGACCGAGCGCTCGATGTAGCTCTCGGCGAGCGCGCCCAGGGCGTCGCCGTCGGGCGTGATGTCCTGGCGGAACCACTTCTGTCCCAGCACGAAGTCGTCGTCCACGATGTAGCAGCCGGCCTGCTCCATCAGGCGGATGAGGTCGAGGGGCGGCTGCTCGCAGAAGGCGCCCTCGACGATGACGCGGATGTTGTCGCGGGGCTTGGCGGCGCGGTCGGGCAGAGCCTCCAGGGCGCGACCCAGCAGCGCGATGTGCTCCTCCACCGGCAGAAAGGCGGCGGCGCGCACCAGCAGGTAAAGCTCGGAGGCGGGCAGCAGGTGAGGACGCTCGGAGCGCATGTCGGAGAGCCGGCGGATCAGCCCGCGCTGCCGGTTGTAGAGCGCGATGGAGTGCTCGAGGGCGCCCTGGGCGGGCGCTTCGCCGCCCAGCACCTCCAGGCTGACCATCAGGCGCTCGTACTCGCTGCGCAGGAAGTCCACGCTGGCGCGCGAGGCCGGGTTGTGCGGCAGGTGGAGGAAGTCCACGTACATCTGGGGGAAGTTGCGCTTCATCACGAAGCAGAGGTTGCGGGCGGAATCACAGATCGAAGAAAAGAGCAGGGCGTCCAGCGGCTGGAGGTGGCCGGTCATGCCCATCTCCATGGTGGTCTTGACGATGGAGCAGATGAAGGAGCCGAAGCGGGCGTCGGCGTGCTGCAGGTCGAGGCGGTCGCCGGCGCCGTTGAGCGCCACCGGCAGCATGCCGCAGGCGTGGATGATCTCGGCGGGAGCGTAGACCGGGAAGTACCCGACGGCCTTGCCGCCGGGGTGCTGTTCCTTCCAGCGGCGCACCGAGGCCAGGCTCAGGTCGGTGACGATCTGCTCGCACTCTTGAAGGACTTGCTGCATCTCCCCACCTTCGAACAACGGTTCTCCTAGCCCGCCATGGTGAGTCCGCCATTCACGCTCACCACCTGCCCGGTGACGTAGCGCGCGGCCTCGGAGGCGAAGAACAAGACCATGGGGGCGATCTCCTCGGGCTTGCCCAGGCGCTTGAGCGGGATGGCATTGACCACCGCGCCCAGGATCTTCTTGGTGAACTCGTCCTGCTGCATCTCTTCCAGCAGCGGGGTCTCGGCCAGGCCGGGACAGACGATGTTGATGCGGATGTTGTCGCGGGCGTGCTCGCGGGCCAAGGTCTTGGAAAAGGCGATGACGGCGGCCTTGGAGCCGGCGTAGATGGCCTCGCCCAGAGAGCCCACCCGGGCGGAGTCGGAGCTGACGTTCACGATGCTTCCCTGCTTGCGCTCCTTCATGTGGGGCAGCACGGCATAGCAGGTGTGGATGACGCCGCGGTAGTTCACGCCGATCACGCGCTCCCAGAGGTCAGGGGTGGTCTTGAGGAAGGGCATGAGGCGGTCCCAGCCGGCGTTGTTGACCAGGATGTCGAGCTTGCCCAGGCGCTGGATGGCCTCGGCCACGGCCTTCTGCACCTCTTCCAGGCGGGTGACGTCGGCCTGCACGGCGGTGACGTTGCGGCCGGTGGCCTGGGAGATCTCGCGGGCGGCGGCCTGGGCCTCGGGGAGGCGGAAGTCGAGGATGGCGACGTCGGCGCCGGCCTGGGCGAGAACCTCGACGATGGCGCGGCCGATGCCGCGCGCCCCGCCCGTTACCAGGGCCGACTTGCCGCTCAAATCCACTGGGCTGCGGTGATTTTCGCTTGGCATAGATCTCGTGTCCCGCGGGCGCCCCACGCGCCCGGCCTTTCAGCGCTCTGCGATCAGCGGCTCTCCTTCGTCCACCAGCGTGGCGTCCGCTTCCGTCCACGCCGTCTTAGCTTTTGGGAGCTTGTCCAGCCCGAAGAGCTGGATGGCGTTCTCGCGGAGGAGTTTGCGTTTGACCTCTTCCTTGAGGCCGAGGCTCTCGA
>DATIWW010000257.1:0-6666 GCA_035519175.1 Terriglobales bacterium | reverse complement strand
GGACTTCCAGCTCCTGGCCCTTGAGGGCGTCGAGGTTGCGCACCGGGCGCACGTCCACCTGCGAGCCAGGCAGGAAGGCGACCGCGCCGATGTCCACCGACAGCCCGCCCTTCACCCGCTCCACCACCTTGCCCTTGATGGCGGCCTTGCTGGTGTAGGCCGTCTCGATGTCGTCCCACACGCGCAGGCGCTGGGCGCGCTCGTAGGAGAGCGGGATGTAGCCTTCCTCGCTCTGCCCGCGCTCGATCATGACGTTGATCTCGTCGCCGGGCTGCACCTTGGGAGTGCCGCTGGCGTCCTGCAACTGGGCGATGGGCACCAGGCCCTCGGACTTGGAGCCCACGTCGACCACCACGTGGGTGGGCGTGAGCTTGAGCACGGTGCCCTTGAGGACGCGGTCCTCGTGGCTCTGGGCTTCGGTTTCGGCGGTGAAGGTTTCCAGGGCGGTGGCGAAGTCTTCCATGGTCTCTTTTTCTTTGCGAGCGCCCGCGGCCGGTCGCTCAGGGATTTTGCTCTCCGGGGCCGTGGTCACCGGCGCGGAAGACTCCGCCACGGCGGAGGCTTCCGCAGGCTGCGGGGAAACCGTGGAGTCGGGATGGTTATCGCGGTTCGAATCCAACGAAGCTGCTCCCGTGACTACGGACGGCTGGAATGGTGTTGGCTTCCGTTAAAGAAGAGCCCGGGTTTTGGGGACCTACGGGCTAGAGGCTCCAGCGGCCGGATCCGCGGCGCGGCGGCGCCACGAACTCTTCGACTATAGCAACCGTTCCGGAAGGGTGTCAAACCGCGGAGCCCGGAAACCCGCCGCGCGCCCTGCACCATTTCCGGGGCGATGCCCGCCGGAGGCGGATTTCCCCGCCGGCCGCGCGCCCCCCCGCCATTCCCTGCATGCCGCCAATCTGCTACCCTCTGCCGCCATGGACTATTTGTGGACTCCCTGGCGCTACGCCTACGTCACCACCGCCGACAAGACCCCCGGCTGCATCTTCTGTGAGGCCCCGAAGCAGGCGGACGACCGCAAGGCCCGCATCGTGCACCGCGGCAGCCTCTGCTACATCATCCTCAACGCCTATCCCTACACCTCGGGGCACGTGATGATCGTGCCCTACGCCCACCTGGACGAACTGCAGAAGCTGCCCACGGAGGCGGCGCAGGAGATGATGGTGCTGGCGCAGAAGATGGAAGGGGTGCTGCGCGCGGTGTACCAGCCCGAAGGGCTCAACCTGGGCATGAACCTGGGCAAGGCGGCGGGCGCGGGTGTGGCCGGACACCTCCACCTGCACGTGCTGCCGCGCTGGACCGCGGACTCCAACTTCATGGCCACGGTGGGGGAGACGCGCGTCCTGCCCGAGGCGCTCGGCACTACCTGGGAGCGGCTGAAAGCGAAGCTCTAGCCCCGCGTGCCCTCCCGCAAGAGCCAACCCGTGAGCGACGCCGAGCGCGCTCAGTTCCGCGCCTCGCTGCCGCCCGACGTAGAGCAGCGCTGGGCCGCCGGCGGCCGCCGCATCGCCGTGGTGCTCTCCGGAGGCGGCGCCCGCGGCGCCTACGAGGCGGGCGCGCTGCTGGCCTTTCAGGACGCCGGTCTGCCCACCCACATCCTGGCCGCCACCTCCATCGGCAGCATCAACGCGGCTTCCTACGCCTCCCACTCCTCCACCGTGGTGGGCAACGCCGAATCCATGGTGCGGTCCTGGTCGGAGGTCACGCCCGCGGCCGTGGGCATCGACTGGACGCGCTACATCTTCATGCTGGCGGGGCTGATCGCGGCCACCGCCGGGCTGGGCAACCTGCTGCGCCAGGCGCTCCAGGAGAGTCAGATCGCCATCCACCTGCTCTATCCCAAGCTCACCTGGACCATGCTGGCGCTGGCGGGTATGGCCGTGCTCCTGCTCTACGACCACGTCACCTACGTGGGCTACGTGATCGCGAACCTGCTCTCGGGCTCGGCCTGGAGGCCGGATCGCCGCAAGCTCGTGCTCTCTCTGCTGGCCAATCTGGTGGTGTGGAGTTTCGTGGCGCTGACCCTGGTCTTCGCCCGCCTGCATCTGTGGGGACTGGCGGTGTTGCTGAGCCCGCGCGCCAAGCTGCTGGGCGCGGCCCTGGCCTTGCTGCTGGCGGCGCTGGGCTGGATCCTGCGCCAGCCCGTCAGCTTCGTCAGCCACAAGTTCCTGCGCCTGCCCCTCCGCAGCGGGCTCTTCCCCAACTACGAGCGCACCCGCTTCCTGCGCGATCGCCTGGCCGCCGGCAAGCTGCGCGCCTCGCCCATGCGCGTGGTCCTGACCGCGGCCGAGGTCGAGAGCGGGCAGGAGAGCTACTTCACCAACACCGCGCGCGAGCAACTGCTCACCGACCCGGGCGTGGACCCGGGCTTCGTGCAGACCGAGATGGAGGAGGTCCACGACCTGCTGCAGGCGGTGATCGCCTCCTCCGCCTTTCCCCTGGCCTACGAGTTGGTGCCCATGGCCAGGCGGCTGTGGACCGACGGCGGCATCGTGGCCAACCAGCCCATCCGCCCCGCCATCCGCCTGGGCGCCGACGTCCTCTTCCTGGTGATGATGGAGCCGCGCCAGCAGGAAGCGGTGGAGGTGCGCACCTTCCTGGACGTGGGCGTGCGCGCCCTCGACATCCTGATGGCGCAGAACCTGAAGGCCGACCTGGAGAACCTGGCCGCCATCAACCGCCTGTGCGAGTTGCACGCGGCGCGGCTGAAGGTGCGTCCCGAGCAGGTGCGCGTGGACCTGGGCACGCGCACCTACCGCTACGTCAAGGCCTTCACCGTGCGCCCGGAGCAGCCGCTCGCGGCCACCGTGCTCGACTTCGACGGCAAGATCACCGGCCCCGCCATCGCCCAGGGCTACCGCGATGGCGCGCGCGCGGTGCGCGACTTCCTGGCTTACCTGGCCGGCGCCCCCGCGGGCGGCCCCCGCTACGTCCTGCGCTTCCAGGCGGAGCAAGTGCGCTAGCCGCGGACCAGCTTCTCCATGGCGGCTTCGTCGAGGACCTTGACGCCCAGTGCGCGGGCCTTGTCGAGCTTGGAGCCGGGGTCGGCACCCGCCACCACGTAGTCGGTCTTCTTGGAGACCGAGCCCGCGACCTTGCCGCCGGCGTCTTCGATCAGCTTCTTGGCCTGGTCGCGGCTGTAGCGGGCGAGCGTGCCGGTGAGGACGAAGGTCTTGCCGGCAAGCTGGGTGCCGCGCTGGCGCTTCTTGCCGGTGAACTGCAGCCCGGCCTTGCGCAACCGCTCCACCAGTTCGCGGTTGCGGGGCTCGAGGAAGAAGCTGCGGATGCTGGCGGCGATGTTGGGGCCGACCTCCTCGACCTGCTGCAGCTGCTCGACGCTCTTCTCTTCGTCTTTGAGAGTAGCGGCGTCGACCAGCGCGTCCACGGAGCCGAAGTGGGAGGCCAGCAGTTCGGCGGTGCGCTCGCCCACGAAGCGGATGCCCAGGCCGTAGAGCACGCGGTCGAGGGGCTGCTTCTTGGAGGCCTCGATCTCCTCGAGGACGTTCTGGGCGGACTTGTCGCCCATGCGCTCCAATTCGAGCAGGTCCTGCTTGGTGAGCTTGTAGATGTCGGCGACGTTCTTGACCAGGCCGCGGTCGGCGAGCTGGTTGACCAGCACGTCGCCCATGCCCTCGATGTTCATCACCGAGCGGGCCGCGAAGTGGCGGACGCTTTCCCGGAGCTTGGCCGGACAGTTGGCGTTGACGCAGCGGTGGTCGGCCTCGCCCTCGTCGCGCACCACCTTGCCGCCGCACTCTGGACACTTCTCCGGCATGCGAAACTTCCTGCGGCCGCGGGGATGCTGCTTGTCCTCGACCACGGAAACCACCTTGGGGATGACGTCGCCGCCGCGCTCCACCTGCACCCAGTCGCCCAGCAGCAGCCCCAGACGCTCGATCTCGTCCTGGTTGTGCAGGGTGGCGCGGCTGACGGTGGTGCCGCCGATGGAGACGGGAGTGAGCGCGGCCACCGGCGTGAGCTTGCCGGTGCGGCCCACCTGCACGAAGATGTCCTCTACCTGGGTGACGCCGCCGCGCGCCGCCCATTTGTAGGCCAGAGCCCAGCGCGGGGCGCGCCCGGTGAAGCCCAGTTCCTCCCATAGACGGGTGTCGTTCACCTTGATGACCACGCCGTCGATCTCGAAGGGCAGGGAGTCGCGCTTCTTCTCCCAGTGGGCGATGAAGTCCTGGATCTCGTCGAGGTCTTGGCAGAGCTTCCAGGTGCGGTTGACCTTGAAGCCCGCTTCGGAGAGCGCTTCCAGCGCGCGCGAGTGCTCTTTGAAGGAGACGCGACCGCCGACGGCGAGGAAGTAGGAATAAAAGTCGAGGCGGCGCTGGGCGGTGATGGCGGGATCGAGCACGCGCACGCCACCGGCGGCGGCGTTGCGCGGGTTGGCGAACTTGGAGAGTTCTTGGGCCTCGCGCTCCTGGTTCAGCCGCTCGAAGGACTTGGTGGGCATGATCACCTCGCCGCGCACCTCGAACTCCGCCGGCAGCCCGGCCTTCTTCAGCGCGGCCGCCGGGATGGAGAGCGGCACGGAGCGGATGGTGCGCACATTGGCGGTGACCTCCTCGCCCACCTCGCCGTCGCCGCGGGTCAGGGCCAGGGCGAGCCTGGACTTGGCTTTCTCCGCGGGGTCGGGCTGGTAGCGCAGGGCCATGGAGAGGCCGTCGAGCTTGAGCTCGCAGACGCAGGCGACCTCCTTGCGGCCGCTCAATTCGTGCACGCGTCGCTCCCAGTCGCGTAGTTCTTCCTCGGTGTAGGCGTTGTCGAGGGAGAGCATGGGGGTGGAGTGCTTCAGCTTGACGAAGCCCTCGCGCGGCTGCCCGCCCACACGCTGGGTGGGGGAGTCCGGGGTGATGAGTTCGGGATGCTCGGCTTCCAGGCGCTTCAGCTCCTGCACCAGGCGGTCGAAGTCGGCGTCGGAGATCTCGGGCTGGTCGAGCACGAAGTAGAGGTGCTCGTGGCGGCGGATCTGGTCGCGCAGCGCGGCGAGGCGGCGCTCGACCTCCTTGCCCTTGGCGTCCGTGGCCATGCCAAGGATTATAGGGGCGAAGGGGGCGCGGCCGCAGCCGTCACAACGGCGGCGGAAAGGGGCAAAATCCCCTATAATCCCGGGGCGTCCCAAGCGGAGAGGTGGAGCATGAAGCGGATGGCGATGGTGATGTGGTTGGTGCTGCTGGCAGCCGGTCTGGTCCTGGCGCAGCAGAAGCAGAGCGAGAGCAAGCCCGCCGCCAAGACGGCAAAGCCGGCCAAGGCTGCCGAGAGCAAGAAGGCGGAGGCGCCGGCGCTGCCCAAGCCGTCGCCGGAGATGGAGAAGCTCAGCAAGCTCATGGTGGGCAACTGGGCCACCGAGGAGAAGTTCGAGGCCAACGACTTCATGCCCGCGGGCACGGGCAAAGGAAGCGAGAGCACGCGCCTGGGTCCGGGCGGGCTCTCCCTGGTCTCGGATTACCACTCCAAGAACGTCATGGGCGAGGTGCACGGTCACGGCATGATCTGGTGGGACCCCAAGGAGCAGGTCTTCCGCAACCTGTGGTGCGACAACGTGGCGCCCTCGGGCTGCGAGCTTTCCGGGCCAGGGAAGTGGGAGGGCGACAACCTGGTCTTCCACGATGAGACCGAGATGCTGGGGCGCAAGATCGTGATGAAGGTCACGCTCGCCGACCTGAAGCCCGACTCGCACACCTTCACCGTCGACATCGCGGGCGAGAACGGCGAGATGCAGCGCAGCATGACCTTCAAGTACACGCGCAAGCCGGCGGCAGCGGCCAAGCCCGCGGCGAAGCCCTGATCCCGGAAGGTCCCGGCCCGCAAAGCATGCGCAAAGCCGCGCTCCTCTACAATCCGGCCTCGGGAAGCAAGCGGGACCGCCGCCTCGCGCACGTGGAGGACGCGGCCGCGGTGCTGCGGGCCGCGGGCGTGGAGGTCGTAGTCGTGCCCACGCGCGCCGCGGGCACGGCGGGGGAGCAGGCGCGGGAGGCGGTGGCCGCGGGCTGCGACACCATCCTGGCCTGCGGCGGCGACGGCACCGTGCACGAGATCCTACCGGGCGTGGCGGGCAGTTCGGCGGCGCTGGGGGTGATCCCCCTGGGCACCGGCAACGGCCTGGCCAACGATCTGGGCACCTCCCACCACACGGTGAAGGCGGCGCGGCAACTGCTCGCGGCGGAAATACGGCGCATCGCCCTGGGCCGCGTGGACTTCCAGAACGGCGAGGGCCGCCCCGCGCAGCGCTACTTCACCGTGGGCGCGGGCGCCGGCGGCGACGCCCGCATGCTCTACGAGGTCGGCCACCAGGCCAAGGGCCGCCACGGCATGCTGGCCTACTATCTCAACGTGGCGTGGCAACTGGCCACCTATCCCCTGTCGCCCTTCGAGGTGGAATACCGGGAGAGCGGGAGCGGGGAACGACGCGTGATGGAGGTCTCGCAGGCGCTGGCGGTGCGCATCCGCGACTTCGGGGGCATGGTGCGCAAGGTGGCGCCCGACGCCGGGCTGGAGCGCGACGACTTCCAGCTCCTGCTGGTGCGCACCGCCCGCCGCCGCGCCTTCTTGCGCTACATGGTGCAGACCTTCCTGGACCGGCCGCGGCGGGTGCGCGGCGTGGAGATGGTACACGCCACCGAGGCCAGCTTCCGCGAGATGCCGCCCGACGATCCCCGG
>DATIWW010000256.1:0-2355 GCA_035519175.1 Terriglobales bacterium | reverse complement strand
AGGCAGCAGGCTCAGGCGCATCGGTCCCAGCGTGACCGGGCGCCCCAGGCGCTTCTGCATCTGCGCCTGGATGGGGTCGTGGTAGCGGTTGACATCGAGGAAAGAAGGAAGCACCAGGGCGACGACCAGCCCCACCACCAGCAACACTCCCACCACGATGAAGAATTTCTTCATGACCCACCTCCCGGCCGCGGGCGCGGGTTCCCGCGGATCCCTCGTTGCACTCCGGCCTACCTGTGCCTGGGGTGGTCGAGACCCTCTCGATGATTAGATTCTACCTCCTGCGGGAAGGTGGGCCGGCGATATCGGCAGGGGCCGCGGTTTGACGCTTCTCCGGCCCCGCCTGTAGACTCAAGTGTTTGGCATCCTCCGGCGCTATCCACCAAGGACATCCGTGGCCCGTTTCACTCGACATGAACTGAAGGAAGACAAGTTCGCGCAGGCGGCCAAGGACACCGTCTCCTGGGCGACCGAGCACGAGAAGTCGCTGCTCACCACCTTCGCCATCGTGCTGGTGATCGTGGGACTGGCGGCAGGCGGCTGGTTCTTCTACCAGGACCGCGAGACCAAGGCGGGCGTCGCCCTGAGCGAGGCGCTGCGCACCTACAACGCCCCCATCGTGGCCAACGCCGCCTCCGTGCCTCCGGAGATCAAGACTTTTCCCTCCGCCAAGGAGCGGGCGACGGCCGCGCACCGGCAGTTCCAGGAGGTCGCGCAGAAGTACCGTTGGACCCCGCAGGCGCAGGTGGCCGAGTACTTCGCCGGGCTGACCGCCATGGACACCGGCGACCGCGCCGGCGCCGAGAGCGCGCTCCAGCAGGTGGCGGGCGCGCGCAACCGGGAACTGGCCTCGCTGGCCAAGTTCGCCCTGGCCTCGCTCTACCGCGACAGCAACCGTCCCAAGGACGCCATCACCCTCTACAAGGAACTGATCGAGCGGCCCACCAGCGCCGTCCCCAAGAACATGGCGCAACTGGAGTTGGCGGCGGTCTACGCGCCCCAGCAGCCGCTGGAGGCCAAGCGCCTCTACGAGCAGATCCAGAAGGACGATCCCAAGAGCCCGGCAGCCCAGATCGCCGGCGACCGGCTGGCGGAGCTGGCCAAGCAGTAGTCTTAGTCACTCCTCGTTGACCACAGAGGACACGGAGGCGACGGAGGATTGCGTGGCCCAGGCACCCGGCCGGGCATCGTTCGCACAACGCACGTAGTTTGCCGATTCGCCGTTGACGGGAAGCTCGCTTCCCAAGCGCTGTCCCGAAGGGACAATTGACAATAGCCCGGCACAAGCCGCTTTGCGGCGCAGTGCCGGGAAAGCCCGCCTGACCATCCGAGTCCCGAAGGGACGATTGAACGTGCCGCCCGACCGCGAGTCTCAGCCGTCCCTTCGGGACTGGCCTCGCAAACCACCATTACCCGGCACTTCGTGCCGGGCTACCCTCGGTCGTCCCTCCGGGACGGACAACGTCGAAGGTTGCAGATTCGCTGTGGCTACCCGCGAGATCCTTCGGCGCTGAAGCGCCTCAGGATGACGCCCTTGAGCGCGGGACGGGGTGCGGGCAGGATGCCCCCACGAGGGCCGGCGGGACGCCGGCGCTACTTCTTCAGAAAGAGCTTTTCCCACTCTGTGCGCGGGGTGAGCGCGTGCGCCGCTACCTGCAGGTTGGCGGCCACGTGCTCAGGGCGGCTCATGCCGATGAGCGCGGTCACGATCCCGGGCGCCGAGCGCGCGAACTGGATGGCATTCCCGGCGTCGCTCGACATTCCTAGGCGCTTGGCGATGAACTCGGGCAGGCCCTGAGTGAGCGCGCCCTGGCGCAGGCTGGCGCTCGCCACCACCGCGATCCCCGAGCGCGCCGCCACCTCCAGCGCGGAGTGCGCCTCTTCCTCCAGGTGCTGGTTGGCGAAGGCGTAGGCCTCGGGCATCCCCAGGTTGAAGGGAAGCTGGACGAAGCGGAAGTGGTGCTGCTCGCCGCCGGCCTCGCGGGCCACCTCCACCACCGCGGCCAGGGGCATGGAGCCGCGCTGCCCCGGTGGCACGCGGAAGGCGTTCCAGGTGGCGGCGCCGTACCAGCGGATCTTGCCCGCGGCCACCGCCTCTTCCAGCGCGGCGAAGGCGTCTTTCAGCCGCTGGACGAAAACCGTGGGCGCGACGTGGTCGAGCTGCGACTCGGGATTGTGGACATAGAAGACATCAATGGTTTCGAGGCCCAAGTTCTTGCGCGAGCGCTCGAGCTGGTCGGCGAGGTAGCGAGGCGCCATCGAGTGCATGCCCCCGGCAATCTCCTGGGGAGCGACCAGGCCGGAGTCCACGTACTCGCGCTGGAAGTAGGCGCGGGGATCGGCGGGCAGATCGCC
>DATIWW010000255.1:0-2357 GCA_035519175.1 Terriglobales bacterium | reverse complement strand
CGGGTGGGCGACATCATGGCGCGCGCCACCAACGACCTGAACGCGGTGCGCATGCTGCTGGGCCCCGCCATCATGTACTCCGCCAACACCCTGGTCTTCAGCACGGCGGCGCTGGCCTTCATGATCGTTATCAGCCCGCGGCTGACGCTCTACGCCATCCTGCCCCTGCCCCTGGTCAGCATCCTGATCCAGCACTTCGGGCGGCGCATCCACGAGCGCTTCGAGCGCATCCAGGCCATGTTCAGCGACATCTCGGCGCGTGCCCAGGAGAACTTCTCGGGCGCGCGCATCATCCGCGCCTACGCCCAGGAGGAGGCCGAGATCGCCAGCTTCGAGGCCGCCAACCAGGAGTACATCCGGCGCAGCCTCAAGCTGGTGCGGCTGATGGGCATGCTCTGGCCCAGCCTGGAGTTCATGCTGGGGGCGGCCGTGGTGCTGGTGCTGTGGCTGGGAGGCCGCGAGGTGGTGCTGGGCCGCATCACCGTGGGCAGCTTCGTCGCTTACATCACCTACGTGGCCATGCTGACCTGGCCCATCATCGCGCTGGGCTGGGTGATCAACATCTTCCAGCGCGGCAACGCCAGCATGGGCCGCATCAACGAGATCCTGCGCGAGCGCCCCGAGATCACCGACGAGGCGGTGAGCGAGCGCGGCCGCCGCCGGCCCATCCAGGGGGAGATCGAGTTCCGCAACCTGAACTTCGCCTACAACGGGGCGCCGGTGCTGCACGAGGTGAGCCTGCGCATCCCCGCCGGCAGCAGCCTGGCGGTGGTGGGGCCTACGGGCTCGGGCAAGTCCACCCTGGTCAGCCTGATCCCCCGCATCTACGACGCGGCCGCGGGCTCGGTGCTGCTCGACGGGCTGCCCCTGCCCGAGTATCCCCTGGAGAAGCTGCGGCGCAGCATCGGCTTCGTGCCCCAGGAGACCTTCCTGTTCAGCGACACGGTGAGGGAGAACATCGCCTTCGGAGCCGAGCAGGCCACGGACGAGGCGGTGCGCCGTGCCGCCGAGGCCGCCTCCCTCGCCCCCGAGATCGAGGGCTTCCCGGAGAAGTACGCGACCATGGTGGGGGAGCGCGGCATCACGCTCTCGGGCGGGCAGAAGCAGCGCACCGCCATCGCCCGCGCCCTCATCCGCGATCCCCGCATCCTGGTGCTCGACGACGCCCTCTCCAGCGTGGACACCCACACCGAGGACCAGATCCTGGAGCACCTGCGGGAGATCATGGCCGGGCGCACCACCATCTTCATCTCCCACCGCGTCTCGACCGTGCGCAACGCCGACCAGATCGCGGTGCTGCACGGCGGGCGCATCGTCGAAGTGGGCACCCACGACGAGCTGCTGGCCCGCAACGGCTACTACACCGACCTCTACAACAAGCAGCTCCTGGAAGAGGAGCTGGCACAGGTCTAGCACATTGAGGAATCGGGTACATTGAAACCTCCGGGGACCGCCAGCACTCCCTTACCTGAGGACTGACTGCTCATGCGGCGCACGGTCAAAGACGAGCTGCTCGACCAGGACCTGGGAACGCCCGCGGAGGTGGCGGGCTCGCTGCGCGACCTGCGCATGTTCAACCGCTATTTCGGCGGGATCCGGGCGGGGCACCGGCTGCTGCGGCGGGTGGCCCGGGCCACGGCAGCAACCCGGCTGTCTCTGCTGGATGTGGGCTCGGCTTCGGGCGACGTGGCCGCGGCGCTGCGCCGGCGCCTGGCGCGCGAGGGCGTGGAACTCTCGCTCACGCTGCTCGACCGGGTCGCCTCGCACTTCGATGGGCGCAACGGCCACGGCGACGCGCGCCGCGTCCAGGGTGACGCGCTGGCGCTGCCCTTCCGCGACGCCGCGGTGGACGTGGTCAACTGCGGCCTGTTCGCGCATCACCTGGAGTCGGACGAGCTGGTCGCATTCCTCAACGACGCGCTGCGGGTGGCGCGCCACGCCGTCGTCATCAACGACGTGTGCCGCTCCCCGGTGCACCTCGCGCTGGTCTATGCCGGGCTGCCGCTCTATGCCAGCCGGCTCACCCGCCACGATGCGCCGGCTTCGGTGCGCCGCGCTTACACCGCCGGGGAGATGCGCGCCATCGTGGAGCGCACGCAGGCGCATCGCGTGGAGTATAGCCGCCATTATCTCTACCGCCTGGGCGTGATCGCGTGGAAACGATGAAGGAGTGGGACCTGATCGTGGTGGGGGCGGGACCGGCGGGCAGCACCGCCGCCATCACCGCGGCGCGCCAGGGCGCCCGCGTGCTGCTGCTGGAGCGCGGCGCTTTCCCCCGCCACCGGGTGTGCGGGGAGTTCGTCTCGCCGGAGTCGCTGGGGCTGCTGCAGGAGTTCGCCCGCGAGAGCCCGCCCCTG
>DATIWW010000254.1:0-2034 GCA_035519175.1 Terriglobales bacterium | reverse complement strand
GCGGCATCGAGTCGGCCATCGAGACTCTGCGGCTCACCGAGTACGCCGCCAGCCTGGGGTACGACGTGGCCATGGTGCGTACCCCGCACTACTACAAGCGCCAGATGAAGCCGCTGAACGTGGCCACCTTCTATCGCACCGTGGCTGACCGCTCGCCCCTGCCCATCGTCATCTATAACTTCCCCCAGGCCACCGGCTACGACATGCCGGTGGAGGTGGTGCGCGAACTGGCCGACCATCCCAACATCATCGGCATTAAGGAGTCCTGCGGCGTGCTGGAGAAGGTCGAGGCGGAGATCGCGGAGACCGGCAAGAGCCGGGTCAGGCGCACCCTGCAGGTGACCGAGACGCAGCAGGCAGTGACCGGGCGCATGCTGGCGGCGCCGGCAGCGACTCCGCCGGGCGGGGGAGTGGTGCCGGCGAGCGCGCTGGGTGGCGCACCGGCTGCCGTCGCCGCCCCGCCGAAGCTGAAGACCCGTACCAAGGAGGTCGGCTTCCAGGTGCTGGTGGGCTCGGCGCAGACCTTGGAGGATTCGCTCGAGCTGGGCGCGGTGGGTGCGATCCTTGCCTTTGCCTGCCCCGCGCCCACTATCTGCTTCGAGATCTACAGCGCTTGGAAGGAAGGCGACATCGAACTGGCCAAAGAAAAGCAGAAGCGCATCGTCGAGGCGGCGCAGAAGGTGGTGGGCGAGTCCGGCGTCCCCGGAGTGAAGTACGCCATGGACCTGAACGGCTACTACGGCGGCCCGCCGCGTCTGCCGCTGCTGCCGCCCACCGCCGAGCTCAAGGCCGAGATCGAGCGTCTGATGGCGGACATTCGGAATTAGCCCGATGCGGCGGCCGTCTCCCGGCGGCCGTCTCCCGGAGGACTGTTGTTGCGCCGCATACTCTGGCTTGCCGTTCTGGGTCTGGCCTTGGCGCCGCTCGTACACGCGCACCCGGGCTGGGGCATCGTCGTGGACGCGCAGGGGCAGATCTACTTCACCGACCTGGAGCAGGTGTGGCGGATCGACCGGCAGGGCAAGCTCACGGTCTTCGTGCCCCACGTGCACTCTCATGGGCTGATCCTCGAGGGCGGAGACCTCTACGGCGAGCACCTCTGGTACGACCAGGCCGAAAAACAGTTCCACTCGCGGCAATGGCGGGCGCGCCCGGATGGAAGCGTGAGCGATGCCTCCCTGGGCGAGGAGGCGCTGGGCCTGCAGCAAGGGATCGCACGCGACGCGCAGGGCAATCTGTACCGGGTGAGGGGCGGCTTTGTGGAGCGCGTGGCGCCTGGCGGAGCCACCGAGGTTCTCGCCGGACACCTGCTCGACCCCATCCCGTTCTACGACCCGGCGGGCGGCGGTGAGTTCAACCGCCTGCTGGGCGTGGCCGTGGACTCGCAGGGGCAGGTCTACGTCGCCAACTATGGCAACCGGCGGGTGAGCCGCCTCTCGCCCCAGGGGGTCAGCACCTTCTACCGCAGCGCTCTGTTCTGGGGTCCCAGCGGGGTGACCGTGGCGGGGAACGACGTGTATATCCTGGAGAGCGGCATTCCGCCCATGCAGGGGGCGCGGGTGCGCAGGGTGGCCCCCGACGGGAGCGTGGCCACGCTGGCCACGGTGATCGATCCGCTGACCTACGTCCTTTTCGGGATCGTGGCCGCGGGAGGGTTGATGGTGGCCGGAGTCGCCTGGCAGGGCCGGCGCTGGTGGCGCCGGCGGCGGAAGGCCCTTGACCCCTCTCCGCTTCGGTCGTAGGATGGTCAGAGAGTTCGAACGAACGTTCGAATAGGGGCACTACGACCGGCCATGGCCACCGCTACCTCCACCCTGCGCCCGCGCGCGGCCCGCGACGCCTCGCGCCCGCCCGTCCCCAAGCGCTTCGAGCGCCGCTTGGGCCAGCTTCTGCGCTGCGCCACCGAGGTCTTCTGCGAGAAGGGTTACGAAGGCGCCTCCATGCGCGACCTCTCCCGCGCCTCCGGCATGAGCCTGGCCGGCCTCTATTACTACTTCGAGAGCAAGGAAAAGCTGCTCTACCTGATCCAGAAGC
>DATIWW010000253.1:0-3409 GCA_035519175.1 Terriglobales bacterium | reverse complement strand
TGACTACTGACCCCTGACTCCCTCTCAGTACACCTTGATCTCCACCCGATTCCCGTCCGGATCGCGCACGAAGGTGGAGAGCCCCTTGCCCTCGGCGCCGTCGTTGACCTCGGCGGGGGTGGGCTCCAGGCCGGCGCGCTTCAGGTTGGCGATCACGTCGTAGATGCTGCTGCCGCTAGCGGCGAGGCAGAAGTGTGTCTCGGTGAGGTTGGCGGCCGGGGCGGGGTTGGTGGGGGTGGCCTCGAAAAGGTCCACCACGCTCGCGCCCGCGCGCAGGGTCACGATGGTGAAGCCAGCCTTGGATTTGCCCTCGTGCTCCAGCTTCATGCCCAAGGCCTCGGCATAGAACTTCTTCATCGCCTCGAGCTTCTTGGTGACCAGGGCAACGTGGTCCAGGCCTTTGTAGGTGATCACGCCCGGGATTGTAGCAGCCCGGCCTGCGCAGAGCCATTTCGCAAGACTCAAGTCGCTCCCACGCCGGCGGCGCGCGCCACCGGGTCCACCTCCGCGGCCTGCCCGCCCGACTTGAACTCATCCACCAGGTCGAGGAAGACAAAGACGTCGGGCACGCGGGAGGTGCTCACGGCCACGTTGTCCAGCCACTTGCCTTCCGCCTTGATGCGCAACTGCTGCCCGGCGATGCGGCACTTGGCCAGGGTCGCGAAGGGGAGGGGCGGCCCGTCCTTCCAACTGATGCCTTGCTGGGAGAGGCCGAGCTTGCCGAACTTGACCGTCTCGCCGTTTCGCACGCGCCGGCGGATGTCGTCCCGGATGGCCGGATTCACCCGCCGTAACACCATGCGGATGGCCTCCTGCACCTCGCGCCAGTTGGAGCTGATGGTCAGCTTGCGTCCCTCGCGCGAGACCAGGATCAGCGTCATCATCCCGCCGGAGCTCCCCTTGGCGGCCGCCAGCGCGATCAGATAGCCGATCAGGCCGAAGTGCACCGCGGCCTGCTGCCCCACCGGCACCTGCCGGAAGGTGGTCGAGGCAATCTCCTCCCAGCGCATCTCCTTGCCGCCCAGGGTCTGGACCTGGACACCCTCCGAGTGGATGCTAAGCTCGGCCTTGCCGACGGCGATCCACATCCAAACCGCCAGCGCGGTAAGCGCCACCGCCACGCCGGCGGAGATGGGCTCCAGCTTGTTGGCGTCGCTGTACAGCAGCAGCGCGATCAGCCAGGCCACCGCCACCGGCAACAACACCAGCAGCCGCCAGGTCAGGTTCTGACGGAAGGTTCTCTCAGGCGGAGAAACGAACATGCCTTTCCTCCTATCGCCCTGCCGCCAGGATCTTCTGCAGCAGTCTGGGATCGTCGGGCAGCAGGCCCGCCTTGGGCAGGCGCGAAGTCAGTTCCCGCCAGCCCGGCTGCAGCGCGAAGGCTTTCTGGAAGAGCGGCAGCGACTCGTCCACCCGCCCCATCGTGACCAGGGCCACCGCGTGCCAGTACTCCATCTCCGCCAGGCGGCTGGGCAGCACTCCCGGGGTCTTGGCGGCGATCTCCTCCGCCGCCGCGTACTCGCGCAGCGCGCCCTCGTTGTCGTGGCGCTCGACGGCGGCGTCGCCCGCGTTCATGTGGTTGTAGGCGCGCTGCAGGGCGACCAGGCGCCGCAATTCCGGAATGGGCTGGTCGGCGTCGTCCACCCGCAGATCGAAGACTTTATCTTCCCAGGGCCGGCCGCTGGGCTGGGCCTTGACCACGAGGATGGCCGCCGACTGCCGCCCGCGGATGTCGCCGCCCGCCGCTTGCCCCGCCTCCAACGCCGCCAGCATGCGCTCGGCCAGGTCGCCCTTGGTCTCCTGGAAGGCCTTGGCCATCGCCGGCCACACCTTGGCGTTGGACATCAGGTTGGCCTGCGCGGAGAAGTTCTCCCCCACCTGGATCCAGCCGTCGTCCGGGTCGGTGGAGGGACGCTGCATGTGCTGCTCTCCCGGCGTGACCAGCCCCACCACGTCCCCGGCCGCCTGGATGTCCTTGGTGCCGGTGTAGGCGGCCACCCGCCCCTGGGCGTCGATCATGGCCACCTGGCGCACGTTGCGGTGCGGATCGGCGGCCAGCAGGCCGCGCAGAGCCTCGGGAGCGCTGCGTCCGGCACGCATCGCGGCCAGACCCAGCGGGCCGTAGGAGGGATCGATGAAGGATTGCGTGGCCACCGCGCCCACGCCCGCCTCCCCCCAGATCACGTTCGAGCCCACGGCGAACCAGTGCGACTGCACCGCCACGCCCATCTCTCCCGTCGCCGGATCGCGCGCCACGATGGAGAAGGTGTGCACCGGACGCAGCGGCCCCGCCTGCTGCGCCGCCGCCGGCAAGGCCGGGACGTAGACCGCCAGAACGAGACATACCGCACGCAGAGCCTTCATCGTTCCACCTCGCAAAGGCCGCTGATTCTATACCAATGCAGAATTGAGAATGAAGAATGCAGAATGGTGTATGGCCCTCAATTCTGCATCCTCAATTCTGCATTCTTAGTTGTTCTTCGCCGCCGCCCGCACCAGCTCCCAGCACCCTGCCACGTCGTCCCAGGTCGTCCCCAGGTTGCCGATGGCCATGCGCAGCACCACCCGCCCATTGAGCGCGGTCTGCGAGATGTAGGCCTTGCCCGAATCGTTCACGCGCTCCGCGATGCGGCGGTTGTCGTCGTCGGAGCCTTCGTAGCGGAAGCACACCACCGAAAGCGGCACCGGCGCGACGCGCTCGAAGTGCGGGTCGGCCTCCACCAACGCGGCCAGCTTCTGCGCCCAGCCGATCTGGGCCCGCAGCACGCGCGCGATGCCCTCGCGCCCGAAGTAGCGCATGGTGAACCACAGCTTGAGCGCGCGGAAGCGCCGCCCCAGCGGGATGGCGTAGTCCATCAGGTTGACCTCGCGCGGGGCTCCCGCAGTACGCAGGTACTCCGGCACCAACGAGAAGGCCCGCCGCAGGATGTCGGGGTAGCGGGTGTAGAACGCGTCCAGGTCCACCGGGATGAACATCCACTTCATGGGATTGACCAGGAAGGAGTGGGCGCGCTCGCACCCAGCCACGAGGTGCCGGTACTCGGGCAGGATGGCGGCGGTGCCGGCGTAGGCGGCGTCCACGTGCAGCCAGAGCCGGTGGCGCTCACACAGCTCGGCGATGGCCGGGACGGGATCGATGCTGGTGGTCCCGGTGGTGCCCACGGTGGCCACCACGCAGAAGGGCTTGCGCCCCGCGGCCAGGTCCTGCTGGATGGCGGCGCCCAGCGCCTCCGGACGCATGCGGAACTCGGCATCCACGGCGATCTTGCGCACGTTGTTCTGCCCGATGCCCAGTGCGATGGCGCCCTTTTCGATCGAGGAGTGCGCCTGCTCGGAGGCGTACAGCGTCAGATACGGTCGGCCGCCGTTCTCGCGCGCGTCCGGGTCCGCCAGCTCGCGGGCGGCGGCG
>DATIWW010000252.1:0-2265 GCA_035519175.1 Terriglobales bacterium | reverse complement strand
GGTGGTCTTGAGGAAGTCGTAGGTCTTGTGCTGGCGCTCGCCCGAGATGGCCTGGCTGCAGGAGGAGATGCACCACAGGGCGAGCACCACGCCCTGCGCCCAGGCCAGCCAGATGTAGAAGAGGCGGAAGTACTCCTTCTGGTTGTTGTGCTCGGCGCCGTAGCAGGAGAGGGCGATGAGGGCGGCGATGACCAGCACCACCAGGGCGGCGGTCAGGGCGCGCAGCGGGCGCAGTTCGGCGCGGACGTGGCGCACCAGCTCGGGATTGCGCCAGAATTCTTCCACTACATCACCTCGTTGCGGGAGAGCTTGAGGTAGAGGTCCTCCACCGTCTGCTTGACCTCGCCGAAGGAGAGCACGGGGACGCCGGCGGCGACCAACTCGCGCAGCACCTCGGCCAGGCCGTCCTCGGGCCCGGCGAAGCGGAAGACCCCCTCGCCGCCCTGCACCATCAGGTTGGAGACGCCGGGCAGGGCTTTGAGGCGCGCCTCCACCTGGGCGGCGCTGTCGCCGGTCCAGGCCAGGCGCACCACGCGGTACTTGGACTCCTCCGCCGTGATCTCCTCGAGGGTGCCGCTGCGCACCATCCGCCCCTTCTCCATCAGCCCGATGGAGGTGCAGAAGCCCTCCAGCTCGGTGAGGATGTGGGAGGAGATGAGGATGGTGGTGCCCTGGTCGCGCAGGGCGCGCAGCAGGTTGCGCAGGTCCAACCGGGCCTTGGGATCGAGGCCGCTGGCGGGCTCGTCGAGCAGCAGCACCTTGGGCTGGTGGATGATGGCGCGGGCGATGCCCAGCCGCTGCTTCATGCCGCGCGAGAGCCCCTGGATCATGGCCTCGCGCTTGACCTCCAGCCCCACCTGCTGGATGACCTGGTCGATGCGGCCGGGGATCTCGGCCTCGCGCATCTTGTAGGCGTGGGCGAAGTAATCGAGGTACTCCCAGACCTTCAGGTCCTCATAGACGGAGAAGAAATCGGAGAGGTAGCCGATGAACTGCTGGGCGTGCTCGGGCTGGTCGTGCACGTCGACGCCGTGGACGCGGACGCGCCCCGCGGTGGGCGTGAGCAGGCCGCAGGCCATGCGGATGGTGGTGGTCTTGCCGGCGCCGTTAGGGCCGATGAGGCCGTAGATCTCGCCCTCGGGGATGGTGACCTCGAGGTCGTCGACGGCCACCAGCTCGTCGAATTCCTTGCGCAGCTTGAGCAGCTCGATCATGAGGCGGGGAGGAGCAAATGGTACGCCAATTGGCCTGCACTCGCTAATACGAAAGTGCGAGGGCGGGAGTTCCGGGCGCGAAGCGTCAGGAGTCAGGGGTCAGGAGTCAGCGGGAACGTTGGCGCAGGCCTTCGATGGGCAGGGGTGGACCCCATCCGGCCGGGAACTTTTCTGGCCTCCTTCCGTACTCTGCACAAGGCCCCCGACCTTCCCTTCAACCGGTGGAACCGCAATGCCTGAGTCACCGACCCCTCCGCGCTCGGCAGCCGCGATGGCGATGCTGCTGGTGGCGGTGCTGCTGCTGATGTTCGCCAATGGACGCTTTCCCCTCGCCTCCTGTGCCTGGCTGGGACCCTTGTTCCTGCTGCGCTTCACCCGCGGCGGCCGCGGGCTGGCGCGGCTGGCGCTGGCGTTCCTGGGCCTGAGCTTCGCCTTCGGCTTCCAGTTCTACGACATGACGCCGCTCGCGGGCACCGCGTATTACTTGTTCACCGTGAGCTTCGCCCTGACCCTGGTCCTGCCTTACGTGGCGGACCGCTACCTGGCGCTGCGCTGCCAGGGCTTGCTGCGGACCCTGGTCTTTCCCCTGGCCCTGGTGGCTTCCGAGTTCCTCGTCTCCTTCGGCCCTTTTGGAAGCTGGGGCTCAGTCGCCTATACCCAGTACGAGTACCTGCCCCTGCTGCAATTGCCGAGCGTGACCGGGCTGTACGGCATCACCTTCCTGGTGGGCTGGTTCGCGGCGACGGGGAACTCGATCTGGGAGGCTGACTTTGCTCTGGCGCGGGCCCGGCGGGAGAGCGCCGCCTTGGCCCTGACCCTGGTCGCGGTGCTGGGCGGCGGCGAGGCGCGTCTGGTGTTCTTCTCCCCTTCCTCGCCGACGTTGCGCGTGGCCTCCATCACCCGGCCGGACCTGCCTCCCATCGACCCCGATCTGAACCGGCGGGTGATGCGGGGCGGCCCGCTGAGCCCGGAAGAGATGGCGCTGCTGCAGCGGCGGAGCACGATGGTGGCGGATTTCCTGCTGGATCGCGCCGAGCTGGAGGCCCAGGCG
>DATIWW010000251.1:0-5434 GCA_035519175.1 Terriglobales bacterium | reverse complement strand
GAGCCGGTCTTCGTCCACCAGCGCCCACAGGTAGCCCAGTCCCAGCGACATGCAGGAGATCGCCATAGCCAGGGCGCGGAAGCGCCGCACCCGCCGCGTGGGCGGAACCCCGTCGAAGGTCTCCAGGCTGAGCTGCGCCGCCTGCATGCCCGGCGTGGTCCCGGCGTAGACCAGGAAGATGTACTGGTAGGCCGCCCAGAAGAAGCTGGGGATGAGGGAAGCCAGGGCCAGCGCCATGCGTCCGTGGGGAGCCTCGCCCGCCAGCTTGAGGAAGATCATGGCGAAGAGGGCGCAGGCGGCCAGCACCACCACGCTGTCCACCACCGTCGCCTGGACGCGCTGCGACATGGGCGCTACCGGCAGCACCAGCTCCGGCTCCTCCGGCTGCGCCGCCGCGGCCTCTTCCTGCTCCGCGGGCAGGGTGATGGCCGGCATGGGCGGGCTGGGCTCCACCCGCGGCGGCTCTTCCACCACCTCCGCCGCTTCCAGGATGCGGGGCGTCTCCACCAGCGGCTCCGCCAGCTCTTCCGCGGCGGGGGTGGACGGGCGCGGGAACTCGATGATCTTGGGCGCCTCGGCCAGAGCCTGGGCCGCCGCCTGCGCCCGCGCGAAGCTGGGCAGAGGCGGGCCCTGCGGCTCCACCTGCGGCTGGGTAGCATCGAAGTTCAGCGGCAGGCTGGCCTCGGGATCGTAGCGGCGGCGGCGGCGCCGATAGGCGTCCACCCGGGAAGAGACCTCGCGCCTCCAGGTGTCGTCGGGACGGTGGAAGTCGCGCGCGGCCGCGGGCAGCGGCGGCTCCGGACGCGTCGCGGGCGCCGCGCTCAGGGGGGCGTCGGCCGCACTCGCCGCGGCCGCCGGCCTCTCCAGCGAGACCGCAAACTGCTGCTCGCTGGCGTCGAAATCTTCCGGATCGATGAGGACAGAGACGTGGGAGCTCTCCTCCTCGGGGAGGGGAGCGCAGTGGCACTCGTCACCGCAGCGCGGGCAGGCCATGAACGGGTTGTGAGAAGCTCCAGAGCCGCGGATGCCTCTTCGGGAGGGCCCGGCCGCGCTTTGCTCCGCGGCCCGCGCCGTGTTACCTTCGACGGCTCCCGATGAGTCCCCGCACAAAGTTAGTTATCACGGCGGCCCTCGTTTGTCATCTGCTTCTGGCGCCGCGCGTAGTTACTAGCCAGTTGCCGCCGGCAGGGACGCCGCCGGCCGCAGGCGCCGAGACTCAGCAGGAAGCCCAGGAGCCGCCGCCCGCGGTCGAGGTCCCCGGGCCTCCCGGCGCCCCCATCGCCACCATCCGCGCCCGCCAGCAGGAGAAAGCGGGCGACGTCTATACCCTGCGCGGCGACGTCGAGATCGACTACAAGCAACTGGTGCTGCGCGCCGACGAGATCACCTACAACGCCGCCACCGGCCAGATCACCGCCACCGGCAACGTGGTGCTGGACGGCGGCCCCCACGACGAGCACATCCAGGCCGCCCGCGGCGAGTACAACCTCTCGACCGAGAGCGGCAAGCTCTACCAGGTGACCGGCACCACCGGCGCCACCTTCCGCGCCCACGCCGTCACCCTCACCTCCTCCAATCCCTTTGCCTTCAGCGGGGCAGTGGTGGAGAAGCGCGGCCCCGACGAGTACATCGTGGAGCACGGCACGGTGACCTCCTGCGAATTGCCCAACCCCAAGTGGACCTTCAACGCCGCCCGCATCGTCATCCACCTCACCGGCGAGGCCCGCATCTACAGCAGCAGCTTCCGGGTGGGGAAGGTGCCGGTCTTCTACTTCCCCTTCGCCTCCCACCCGGCGCAGAAGCTGGGGCGGCAGTCGGGCTTCCTGGTGCCCAGCGGCGGCACCTCCTCGCGCCGCGGCATCATCCTGGGAGAGTCCATCTACTGGGCCATCAACCGCAGCATGGACCTCACGGTGGGCGCCGAGTACTTCTCGCAGCGGGGCTGGGCGCAGCTGGGCACCTTCCGCGCCAAGCCCAGCGAGAACTCCTACCTCGAGGCCAGCTACTTCGGGGTGCTGGACCGCGGCATCGGCTCGCCCCCCGTGGACCAGGGGGGCCAGGACATCCACGTCAACGCCGCCGGCATCTTCCCCCATGACGTGCGCGGCGTGGCTTCGGCCAACTACCTCAGTTCGCTGGCCTTCCGCGAGGCCTTCGGCGAGAACTTCACCCAGGCGGTCAACTCCGAGGCCAGGACCGTGGGCTTCCTCTCTAAGAACTACGACGGATTCTCCTTCAACTTCATGGCCGCCCGCTATCAGAACTTCCTGAGCACGACCCCGGGCGACGTCATCAGCATCCTGCACACGCCCAGCGTGGAGGTCTCCAGCGTGGACCGGCGCGTCGCCGATACGCCCCTGGTGTGGTCCTTCGACGCCGCCGCCGAGGGCGTCTCCCGCCGCACTCCCACCTTCAAGAGCGACGACGTAGTGGGGCGCTTCGACCTGCAGCCCACCGTGGCCCTGGCCCTGCACGCCGGGGGCTGGAGCTTCCGCCCGGAGGCCAGCCTGCGCGAGACCTACTACAGCCAGCGCGTGCCCGGCACCAGCGCCACTCCCAACGTCAGCCGCTTCGCCGTCGAGGGCAGCCTGGAGATCCGTCCTCCCGCCCTCTCCCGCATCTACCAGCTCCGGAGCGGGCGCAGCTTCAAGCACGTCATCGAGCCGCGCGTGACCTACCGCTACGTCTCCGGGGTGGACAACTTCGACGCCATCATCCGCTTCGACGAGCGCGACATCCTGAGCGACACCCACGAGGTCGAGTACGCGGTGGTCAACCGTCTCTACGCCAAGAGCGCGCCCGGCGACTGCGAGGCGCCCGCCGAGCCCGCTCCCGCCGCCACGCCTCTGCTGGGCCAGGGCCCGGGAGCGCAGCCGGCGGAGCCGGCTCCCCAGCCGCCCGCGTGCGGCTCCCGCGTCCGCGAACTGCTGACCTGGGAGGTCTCGCAGAAGTACTTCATCGATCCCAACTTCGGCAACACCGTGATCCCGGGGACGCGCAACGTCTTCACCACCACCGTGGACTTCACCGGCATGGCCTTCCTCACCGGGCCGCGGCGCTTCTCTCCCGTGCTCTCCAAGCTGCGCCTGCAGACCAGCGCCCACACCGACCTGGACTGGCACCTCGCCTACGATCCCGCCCTGGGACGCATCAGCTCCAGCTTCGCCTACTTCAACTACCACTTCGGCAACTGGTTCCTGGGCGGGGCGCAGGCCTTCCTGCACGCCCTGCCCGAGACCTCCGGCTCCGGCTCGACCGCGGCCACCAAGTTCAACCAGTTCCGCATCCTGGCCGGCTACGGCCATCCCAACAAGCGCGGCCTGAGCGTCGCCGCCAACATCGGCTTCGATTCCAACCTCCACTTCCTGCAGTACGGCGCCTTCCAGTGGAGCTACAACTGGGACTGCTGCGGCTTCAGCATGGAGTACCGCCGCTTCGCCCTGGGCTCGGTGCGCAACGAGAACCAGTACCGCTTCGCTTTCACCCTGGCCAACATCGGCACCTTCGGCAACCTCAAGCGCCAGGAGCGGATTTTCTGATGTCGCGGCTGCTGCGGCGCGCCCTGGGCCACACCCGCCTCTACCCCGCCTGGAAGGCCCTGGCCCACTATCCCGACTATCTCTGGTGGCTGGTGCGCGGGCGGCCCCAGCGCACGCCCCACCTGGTGAAGCAGCGCGCCGTGCTCGAGTATGCGTGGCGATTCCGCCTGGCGACCCTGGTCGAGACCGGCACCTACTACGGCGAGATGATCGCCGCCACCCGCCGCGGCTTCCGCCGCATCTACTCCATCGAGAGCGACGCGGGCCTGGCCGCGCTGGCCCGCCGCCGCTTCCGCCGCTTCCCGCAGGTCGAGGTCCTGCACGGCGACAGCCAGTTCCTGCTGCCCTACCTCCTCACCCGGCTGGGCGAGGCTTGCCTGTTCTGGCTGGACGCCGGCTACTACGGCTGGGAGGAGCAGGTGGGCAAGATGGACCGGCTGTCGGTGGAGTTGCGCGCCATCCTCGGCCATCCTTACCCGCACGTCATCCTGCTCGACGACGCCCACGGGGTGGACGGCCGCGGCGGCGCTCCCACCCTGGCCGAACTCATCGCCGCGCTGGCCCGCGACTTCCCCGGCCGCAGCTTCGAGGTCACGCACGACATCCTGCGCATCTGCCCGGCGACTTCCCTGCGGTAGAATCGTGCCGTGGATCTCGCCGCCAAGCGCGCCGCTCTCGACGCCCGCCTGCGCTCCCTGGGCCGCACCCTGGTCGCCTACTCCGGCGGCGTGGACTCCGCCTACCTGGCCTGGGCCGCGCACCAGGCGCTGGGCGCCGGCATGCTCGCCGTCCTCGCCGACTCCCCCAGCCTGGCCCGCGCCCAGATGGAAGATGCCCTCGCCTTCGCCCAGGAGCAGCACATCCCGCTGCACATCGTCGCCACCGCCGAGATGGAGAACCCCGCCTACACCCAGAACGATGCCGCCCGCTGCTTCCACTGCAAGGACGAGTTGTTCACGGTGATGGAGGAGCTGCGCGCCGCCCGCGGCTTCGACACGGTGGCCTACGGCGTCAACCGCGACGACCAGGGCGACTTCCGCCCCGGCCAGCAGGCCGCCCGCCGGCACGGCGTGGCCGCGCCTCTGCTCGAGGCTGGGCTGGGCAAGGCCGAGATCCGCGAACTGGCGCGCGCCGCCGGCCTCCGCCTCTGGGACAAGCCCGCCTCCGCCTGCCTCTCCTCCCGCATCGAGTACGGCCGCGCCGTCACCCCCGAGGCCCTGGCCCAGGTGGAGCGCGGCGAGGACGCCCTGCGCTCCCTGGGCTTCCGCCAGGTCCGCGTGCGCCACCACGGCGCCCTGGTCCGCCTGGAGATCGCCCCGGAGGAGCTGTCCCGCGCCCTTTCTCCTGAAATGGCCGCCGAGTTCACCCGCATCTTCAAGGGGCTGGGCTTCACCTACGTCACCCTGGATCTGGAGGGCTTCCGCTCCGGCTCCATGAACGCCCTGCTCGACCCCGCCGCCCTGGCCCGCAAGCCCTAGTCCGCGCTGCCGCCCCGCCGCCTCCCGTGAGATAATTGCTGCTCAACTCCAATGCACAGGCGGTTTCTATTGGCTCTGTTCAAGCGCGCGTTGCTGCTGGTCTTCCTGCTGTGCCTGGGATGTGCGGCGCAGTCCAACACTTCCACTTCCGTCCCTGGCGACCTGACCCGGCGCATCGAGCTGCGCATCCGCGAGCGCTTCCAGGTCCCCTCCAAGGTGGACATCGTGGTGGGCGAGCGCAAGCCCAGCGAATTTCCCGGCTACGACACCCTCACCGTCACTCTGGTCAGCGGCGAGAAGAAGACGCCCTTCGACTTCCTGATCTCCAAGGACAACAACACCCTGGCGCGCTTCACCAAGATGGACGTCAGCGCCGCCGGCGACGTCATGAGCAAGATCGACCTGGCGGGGCGGCCG
>DATIWW010000250.1:0-2979 GCA_035519175.1 Terriglobales bacterium | reverse complement strand
GGGAATTGTACCGTAATCTTGGCGTCTTCACCCTCCCCTTCGCGCTTGTAGACCGTTCCTTCGCCGTACTTGGGATGGCGGACCTTCTGCCCGGGGCGAAAGCCGCGCCCGCCGGTGGGCTCCGGGAGCTCCAGTTTCGGCCGGGTGAATTTCTTACCCCGCGAGGCGAAAAATTCCGCGATGTTGTCGATGGAATTGTAGGTCGGCCCCGTCCAGGCGGCGCGCCGGTTCCCGCCCCGCGGCGCCGGCCGCTCTTCCACGTCTTCCCGCTCCTGGGAATACTCGTAGTCGTAGCGCCGGCCGTGTGGTACAGCCGCCCGCGGCTGTGCTTCTTCCCGGCGCTGGCGCCCGCCGGGCGAGCCCAGGTCCTCCAGCAGCGCCTGCGGGACCTCCTCCAGGAACATGGAGGGCACGCTGGCCTCGGGCAGGTCGGTGCCGTAGCGGCGGCGATAGCGCGCGCGCGTGAGCACCAGCGTGTTCATGGCGCGGGTCATGCCCACGTAGCAGAGCCGCCGCTCCTCCTCCAGGCCGTCGGGATCGAGCAGGGTGCGCGAGTGCGGGAACAGGCCCTCCTCCAGCCCCACCAGGAAGACCAGGGGAAACTCCAGGCCCTTGGCGGAGTGCAGGGTCATGAGCGAGATCTGGGCGCGGGCGTCGTAGTCGTCGGCCTCGCTAACCAGGGCGGCGTGGTCGAGGAAGTCGCCCAGCGACTCGCCGCGATCGCGCGAGTCCATGGCCGCGTTCACCAGCTCGCGCAGGTTCTCGATGCGAGCCAGCGCGTCGGGCGTGTCCTCCTCCTCCAGTTGCCGGATGTAGCCGGTGCGGTCGAGCAGGAACTTGAGCAGTTCCGCGGTGGAGGCCGGGCGCTGGTACTCCTCCGGAGTGATGCGATCGGCGGGCTCGCCCTGGCTGCGCTCCTCGCTCTCCCCCAGCCACTGCAGGTAGGTTCCGGCCAGCAGGGCGCGGGCGCCCGCGATCAGGTCGCGGAAGCCGGCCAGCGCCGCCAGGGCGCGCGCCGGCAGGAGCCTCTGCTCCAGGGCCGCGCCCACCGCCGCCCACAGCGATTGTCCGGTCTCGAGCGAGATGCGCTCCAGGGTCTCGACCGTGGCCTTGCCGACGCCACGCGCCGGCGTATTGATCACCCGCAAGAGCGCGATGGTGTCGTCCACGTTCTGCACCAGCTTGAGGTAGCTGATCATGTCCTTGATCTCGGCGCGCTCGTAGAAGCTGAAGCCCCCCACCACGTGATACTTCAGCCCGTAGCGCCGCATGGCTTCCTCGAAGAGCCGCGACTGCGAGTTGGTGCGGTAGAGCACGGCAGCGCGCGGCTGCCCGTCCCCGGCGGCCTCCTGCAAGTAGCGGGTGATGGAGTCGGCGACGAACAGAGCCTCGTTCTCGCCGTCCGGGGCCTCGTAGTAGCCGAGGCGGGCGCCGCCCTGCCGCGCCGTCCACAGCGTCTTGCCCTTGCGCTTGAGGTTGTTGGCCACCACCGCCGAGGCGGCCTCCAGGATGGTCTGGGTGGAGCGGTAGTTCTGCTCCAGGCGGATGACCGTGGCCTCGGGGAAGTCGCGCTCGAACTCGAGGATGTTGCGGATGTCGGCGCCCCGCCAGGAGTAGATCGACTGGTCCTCGTCGCCCACCACGCAGACGTTGTGGCGCTCCCCCGCGAGCAGGCGCATCAGTTCGTACTGCGGGCGGTTGGTGTCCTGGTACTCGTCGATGAGCAGGTAGTGGAAGCGGGTGGTGTAGTAGGAGCGGACCTGGGGGGCGTCGCGCAGCAGGCGCACCGCCTCCAGCAGCAGGTCGTCGAAGTCCATGGCGTTGGCCTTGCGCAGTTCCTGGCGGTAGACCTCGTAGATGTGGGCCACGCGCTCCATCTTGGGATCGTTGGAGTTGAGGTAGACCTCCTGGGGATCGAGCATGTGGTTCTTGGCCCAGGAGATGCGCGCCAGCGCCGCCCGCGGCGTGACCTGCTTCTCGTCCAAGCCCAGGCGCCGGATGGCCGCCTTCACCACCATCTGCTGGTCGGCTTCGTCGTAGATGGCGAAGTCCTTGCGGTAAGAGTGCGCGAGCGCCTCCACGTCGCGGCGCAGCACGCGCACGCAGAAAGAATGGAAGGTGGAGATGAGCGGGCGGCGCAGCGCGCCTCCAGCCAATTCTTCCACCCGCCCGGCCATCTCCTGCGCGGCTTTATTCGTAAAGGTGACGGCCAGCACCGCGTCGGGCGAGACTCCGCAGTTCTCGATGAGGTGGGCGATGCGGTAGGTGATGACCCGGGTCTTGCCCGAGCCCGCGCCCGCCAGGATCAGCAGCGGCCCCTCGGTATGCTCCACCGCCTGGCGCTGCTGCGGATTGAGTTGGTCGAGAAGGCTCTGCACTTCAGTGACTCAATGACCCGATGATTCGATGGCCCGATTCTTCTTGCACGGCTCGCACGGGCAGACGTCCCGCAGGAAGTCCCAGGAGTAGATGCCGTGCTGGTGGCCGTCATTCCAGGTGAAGCGGATGGCGTAGCGCCCCACGGGCTCGACCTGGACGGGCTTGGCGGCGGCCTTGAACATGGGCAGCGCCCCGGGGGCGGCGGCCGGCGGCTCTCCGGGCCGGCGCCCGCTCTTCGTGCGCTCGTCGTCGCACAGCGCGCAGGGACAGGCATCACGCAGGAACTGGAAGTTGTAACTGGAGCGGTGGCCGTCCTTCCACTCGATGTCCATGCCCGCGCCCGTGGTGAGGTTCACGTCCACGGACTTGGGATCGGCCTTGGGCAGCGAGGGAATCGCCATGGAAGCAGTATCGCACAGGCCCCGGATTGCCGGATTCGCCCCCGTCCTGTAAAATCAATGCTCTGCCCGACCAGTTCCGATTCCCTCTGGAGTTGACATGGCACGCGTTTGTGACATCTGCGGCAAGGGGCCGCAATTCGGCAACAACATCAGCCACGCCCACAACGTGACCAAGCGGCGCTGGAACGTGAACCTGCGC
>DATIWW010000249.1:0-2463 GCA_035519175.1 Terriglobales bacterium | reverse complement strand
TTGGACTCGATCATGGCGTAGACCACGTTGGGCTTGGAGGGGGCCACGGCCAGCGCCAGCCGCCCCCAGGGTTTGGGAGGCAGGCCCTTCCCGCTCTTCTCATCCAGCTCGGTCCAGTGCTCGCCGCCGTCGCTGGACTTGAACAGCCCGCTGCCCGGCCCGCCGGAGCGGAAGGTCCAGCCCTGGCGGCGGAAGTCCCACAGCGCGGCGTAGAGGGTCTTGGGCTCGGCCGGGTTCATGGCCAGCATGGCGCAGCCGGTGGAGGGGTTGGCCCCGGCCAGCACCTTGTTCCAGTGCTGTCCGCCGTCGCTGGTCTTGTAAACGCCGCGCTCCTCGTTGTCATTCCACAGGTGGCCGGTGGCGCAGGCATAGACGGTGTTGCTGTCCTTGGGGTCCACCAGGATCTTGGCGATGTGCTCCGAGTCCTTCAGGCCCGCGTTGCTCCAGTTCTCGCCCCCGTCGGTGGACTTGTAGATGCCGTCGCCCACGGAGACGCTGTTGCGCATCCACGACTCGCCCGTGCCCACCCAGACATTCCTGGGGTTGGAGGGATCGATGGCGATGGCCCCGATGGACTGCACGTCCTGCTTGTCGAAGACGGGGGTGAAGGTGGTGCCGCCGTTCACCGACTTCCACACGCCGCCGCTGGCCGCGCCCACGAAGACCGTGGTGCGCCCTTTCTCGGTGACGCCGTCCACCGCGGCGATGCGGCCGCTCATCTGCGCCGACCCGATGTTGCGGGCGGACAGCCCGGAGACGGTGGCGGAGTCGAACTTCACCGGGCGCTGGGCGGCGAGCGGCAGCGCCAGCAGCAGCAGGGTGGCGCCGGTCAGCGCCAGGATCAGGCTCTTGGAGCAGCGGGCAACGGCGGTCATAGGCTTGTTCCTCTTGTTGGGCGAGATCGGACTTCCCGGGGGTTGGGGCCGGACTTGCCGGATGCCTAGGGTTTCTTCGTGGCCGGGGCCTGCAGCGAGGCGGGCACGGCAAAGTCGGCCTCGCTCAGGGGCACGTTCACTTCGATCTGGTCGTAGGTGATGGTGCTCCAGTTGTCGGGATTGTTCTTGGGACCGTTAGCGATGGAGAAGGGGAACATCACTCCGGCCACCGGCTTGTAGGAGCCCAATTCCTGCGCGAACTCCCGCACCGAACCGCGGATGAACATCTGGAACTCCTCGCGGATCTCCAGGTAGGTGTCGGGATCGAGGTAGTAGTAGATGATGTCGCCGTTCTTGAGCGTGACCTTGAGTTTGTAGGCGTCGTCGCCGTCCACCGTGTCCATGCCCAGGTACTCGACGGTATTGCCCTTGGCTTTGTAGTCGGTCAGGGGACCGTCGAGATCGGCGTCCAGCAGCAGGCCGTGCAGGTCGTCCTCGCCCAGCAGCACCGGGTCCTTCTTGCCGCCGAAGGGACGCACCGCCCAGCCCGCCGAGCCATCGTAGGCCTGGATGCCGGTCATGCCCTGCAGCGAGAAGGTCTCGCGCACCTGGTTGGGACGCTTGTTCTCCTGGGCGACCGCCGCCTTGAAGCCGCCGTTGTCCTGGGTGCCGGTCATGCGCACCGTCTGGATGGCCCGGATCTTCTCCAGCCCGCCCTTGGCGGCGAGGTTCTTGGCGATCAATTCGTCGGCGGTCTGCGCGGAAGCGCACACCGCCAGGCTCAACAGCACGACCACGATCATCTGGCTACGGCGCATAACGCTCGCTCCTGAGTGACGGGACAGACAGGGCAAGGGTCCTGGGACCCTACCCAAAGCCGGGCATTGTATACCCCTTCCTGCCCGTCCATGCCAGCTTTGGGACGAACCCGGCAGGCTTCGGCCAACGGCCAGCGGCCAACGGCCAACGACTAGTAGATCTGGTACGCCGGGCCGGGGACGCGCAGGTTGGGCTTGCTCGCCATCAGCAGCAGCGCTCCGATCTTCTTGAAGGCCTTCAGGTCGTCCACGCTGTTGAACGACTTCGTCTGGTAGTCATCGGGCGTGGGGGTGGGGTCGGGGATGCGCCGCGATTCCACCTCCTCGAAGGCCAGCCCCCGCAGCATCGCCTCATACTCCGCCGCCGAGCGCACGTGTACCGGCACCTTCAGCTTGTCCACCCACTGCCGCGAGTAGGGATTGTCCTGGTAAAGGTTGATGAGGATGAACAGCCGCCCCCTGGGCGCCATCACCCGGAACAGTTCCCCCAGCACCCGCTCCTGGTCGGGATAGTAGTAGAAGGACTCGACCGAGAGCACCTTGTCGAAGAAGTTCTCCTCCCAGGGGATCTGCTGGGCCGAGCCGGTCACAAAGAGGATGTTGTCCAGGTCGCGGGAGGCGGCGCGCGCCCGCCTCACCATCTCGTCGGAGATGTCGAGCCCCACCACCTGGCCGAAGCCCTCCGGGCCCTCGCCCACCAGGCGGGCCAGCAGGCGGGTGGCCCAGCCCGAGCCGCAGCCCAGGTCGAGCACGCGCTCGCCCGGGCGCAG
>DATIWW010000248.1:0-3462 GCA_035519175.1 Terriglobales bacterium | reverse complement strand
TGATCACCGCCATGGACATCTGGGGACTGCCGGATTCGCTGCGCACGGCATGGCAGGTCATCACCGGGGGATGAGGCCGGGGGACAACGAGGGAGCCATCATGTACGAAACCATTCTGGTGACACTGGACGGCACGCCCACCGACCGCGCCATCATCGAGCACGTGAAGCAGTTGGCCAAGCTGGCGCACAGCCGCCTGGTGCTGCTGCATGTGGCCGACGGCTGGGCGGCCCGCATGTACGGCCCCGACGCGGTCAGCCCCGAGATCGCCGAGGACAAGGCCTACCTGGAGACGGTGCGGGCGGAGTTCCAGTCGGCCGGCATCTCCGCCCAGGCCGAACTGGCCTTCGGCGAGCCCGCCGAAGAGATCATCAAGTGGGTGCGCGAGAAGGGCTGCGACCTGGTGGCCATGAGCACCCACGGGCATCGCCTGCTCTCCGACGTCTTCCGCGGCGCGACCGCCACCAAGGTGCGGCACAGTATCAGCGTCCCCGTGCTGCTGTTGCGGGCCAAGAAAGAGCCGGCGGAAGGACGATGAGGCCGCTCGCGCCCCGGATGCTTCCCCTGCTGTTTCTGGCGGTCGCGCTGGGCGCGGCGGCGCAGCAGCCGCCATCTCCGCCGCCGACGGCGGACCCCGGACAGGAGGCATCTGCTCCGGACGATCCCGAGGCCAATCCCGGCCGGCCCACGGTCTCCACCCCCGCCACCCTCACGCCGGTGGGCTACTTCCAGTTCGAGACGGGGTATCTGGGAGCGTGGCGGTCGCCGGAGTTTTCGTCCCAATCCAGCCTCAACGAGGTGGTGAAGTTTTCCGTACACCGGCGCATCGAGTTGCTGGCGTCGGCAGGGCCCTTCGCCCACTCCCGCGACGGTGGGCAGACCACAAATGACCCGGGAGACGTCTTCCTGGGTGTGCAAGGAGTGGTGCACCAGGGCGAGGGCGCGCGGCCGACTATCGCGGTGAGCTACTTCGGGCGGGTGTACAGCGGCACCGCGCCCAGTCTCGACATCGGCAGCGCCCGCAATGTCCTGCTCCTGCTGGTCAGCGCCGACGTGAAGGGCTTCCACTACGACACTAACTATTTCTTCAACGAGGCCGTCGAAGGCGACGTGCGCCGCGCCCAGTTCGGGCAAACCCTCTCCGTGTCGCACGCGCTGAAGGGGAAGTTCGGCCTGAGCGGCGAGATCTGGCACTTCACTCAGCCCTTCCTGCACGGCCATGCCGTGGGAAATCTGTGGGCGCTGAACTACAACGCGAGGAAGAATCTGGTCTTCGATGCCGGCTTCCAGAGGGGGCTGACGAGCACGTCTACCCGCTGGGAGGTCTTTGCCGGCTTCACCTACCTGCTGCCCCATCGCGTGCTGCGACGCTGAGCGCGACGCGGGTCCCGGCGACGTGGATTGACAGTTGCGATGCCGCACCCTACCCTTGCCTGTTCCCCCGGTCTTCCTGGAAAACGCATGAAAGTCCTGGTCATCGGCGGCGGCGGGCGCGAGCACGCGCTGGCGTGGAAGCTGCGGCAGTCGCCCGCGGTGGAGCAGCTCTGGTGCGCCCCCGGCAACGGCGGCATCGCGCGGGACGCTGAGTGCCTGCCCGTGGACGTCAAGAGCGTGGACGCCATGGCGGCCCTGGCTTCGCGCCTGGGCGCCGACCTGACCGTGGTGGGGCCCGAGGTCCCGCTCTCCCTGGGCGTGGTGGACGAGTTCGCCCGCCGCGGCCTGCGCATCTTCGGACCCACAGCGGAGGCGGCGCGCCTGGAGTCCTCCAAGAGCTTTGCCAAGGAGTTCATGCAGCGCTGCCACATTCCCACCGCGCACTTCGCCATCTGCCTGTCGGACGAGGAGGTGCGCAAGGCCTTGCCGCTCTTCCACCCGCGCATCGTGGTGAAGGCCGACGGCCTGGCCGCGGGCAAGGGCGTGGTCATCGCTCAGACCCGGGAGGAAGCGCAGGCGGTGGCGGGCGAAATGCTCTCGGGCAAGCTGCTGGGCGAGGCCGGGGCGCGCGTGGTGCTGGAGGAGTTCCTGCAGGGCGAAGAATTGTCCTTCCTGGTAGTGAGCGACGGGGAGCGCGTGCTGCCCCTGGCCGCCGCCCAGGACCACAAGCGCGCGGGCGACGGCGACACCGGGCCCAACACCGGCGGCATGGGAGCTTACTCCACCGATTCGCTGGTGGACGAGCACATGCGCGAGTGGCTGCTCACCCACATCGCGCGCCCCGTGGTAGAGGGCCTGAAGGCGGAGGGCGTGGCCTACCGCGGCGTCCTCTACTGTGGCCTGATGATGACGGCGCGCGGGCCCATGGTGCTGGAGTTCAACTGCCGCTTCGGCGATCCCGAGACCCAGCCCATCCTGATGCGCCTGGAGAGCGACCTGGCGGAGTTATGCCTGGCTTCGGCGGAAGGGCGGTTGAGCGGCGGCGAGTTGGAGTGGTCAGGGGACGCGGCCGTGTGCGTGGTGCTGGCTTCGGGGGGTTACCCGGGCAGCTATCCCACGGGCAAGAAGATCGCCGGCCTGGAGGAAGCGGCGCAGGTCGAAGGCGTCAAGGTCTTTCATGCCGGGACGGAGAAGCGCGGCGGCGACTACTTCACCTCCGGGGGCCGGGTGCTGGGGGTGACGGCGCGCGCCCACGACCTGGCCGCGGCGGTGGACCGCGCCTACGCCGCCTGCAGCCGCATCGGCTTCGAGGGCATGCACTACCGCAAGGACATTGCAGCGCGAGCCCTAAAGAAATAGTCTCTGGTTTCTCGTTTCTAGTTTCTAGGAGAAGCAGCCATGAAGAAGCCGGTGGTATCCATCGTGATGGGCAGTGACTCCGATCTGGAGATCATGCGCGACGCCGCCAAGGCGCTGGAGGAGTTCGGCATCCCCTACGAGATCGACGTGACCTCGGCGCACCGCTCGCCACGGCGCACCAGCGAGTACGCGCAGGAGGCCGCCGGACGCGGTCTCAAGGTGATCATCGCGGGAGCGGGCGGCGCCGCGCACCTGGCGGGCGTGATCGCCGCCGAGAGCACGCTGCCGGTGATCGGCGTGCCCATCCCTTCCTCCTCGCTGCAGGGGCTGGACTCGCTGCTGGCGACGGTGCAGATGCCCGCGGGCATCCCCGTGGCCACGGTGGCCATCGGCAAGGCGGGCGCCGCCAACGCCGGCATCCTGGCGGCGCAGATGCTCGCCCTCTCCGATCCCGCGCTGGCCAAGAAACTGACCGCGCACAAGGAGAAGCTGGCGCGCAGCGTGGAAGAGAAGTCCAAGAAGCTGAAGATGACGCTGTAGAGATTGACTCATTGACGATTGAGTCATGGACGATGGTTTGGAGCCGTGTTCTTCGTTCGTCAATCGTCCATGAATCCATCGCCAATCCCGGGGAAGGCCGGCTATGAACGGAATCTCGTTCCAGGAACTGCAGCGCTATACGCAGGAAGAACGCGGGAAGTGGCGGGCGTGGCTGGAAAAGCAGCCGGC
>DATIWW010000247.1:0-2185 GCA_035519175.1 Terriglobales bacterium | reverse complement strand
CGGCTCTATTACGGCTTGGGATTCATCCACTATCTGGAGCGCCATGATTACAAGGCGGCGCAGGAGGCGTTCCAGCGCGGCTCGCAGGTGCCGGGTGCGCATCCCTTCATGAAGGTGCTGGCTGCGTCCATGGCGCAGCGCGCGGGCGAGCGCGAAACCGCCTTCTACTTGTGGACCATGATCTATGACACCAGCACCGATCGCATGATGCGCGACAACGCCCTGCGCCGACTGGAGAGCCTGCGGGTGGACGACGACGTGGACCACCTGGAGGCGTTGGTACGCCGGTTCCAGGCCCAGACCGGCCATCCCCCCGCCTCCTGGTTCGAGATGATCGCAGCGGGGGAGTTGCCTGGCCTGCCGCTGGACCCGCGCGGGAAGCCTTACAAGCTCGCGCCTGGCGGCCGGGTCGAGGTGCAGTCCCCGGGCGACTTCCCCTTCATCACGCGCGGGCTGCCGCCAGGCGTCGCCCCCAGTCCCCTGCTCGCCCCGGAGGCTCCTCCGCCGGGCCGCGGGGTCCCCGCCGGCCGTAAGCCATGAGGAAAGCCTCCCTGATCCTGCTGCTCCTGGCGCTGCTGGGCTTGCCCGCCCGGGCCCAGGAGAGCATCGACCAGATCGCCTCCGCGGTGGACGACCATTACAACCATCTCAACTCCCTGGTCACCCAGTTCACCGAAAGCTACCGCGGTCCCGGCGTCTCGCGCCAGGAGTCGGGCACGCTCTGGTTGAAGCGCCCAGGCAAAATGCGCTGGGAATACCAGCAGCCCCGGGTCAAACTCTTCGTCAGCGACGGTAAGACCGCCTACTTCTACGTTCCGGGGGAGCGTCAGGTGCGCAGGGCCGAGGTCAAGAAGCTCGATGACCTGCGCTCCCCGCTGCGCTACCTGCTGGGCAAGACCAAGCTGAAGAAAGAGTTCGAGGGGCTGTCGCTGGCTCCCGACCAGAAGCCCTCTACCGCCGGCGACCTGGTGCTGCGCGGCGTGCCCCGCTCCCTGGAGCAGGTGGACGAGGTGCTGCTCGAGATCACCCCGGAAAACCGCATCCGGCGCATCGTGGTGCGGGAGGTCGACGGCTCGGTCACCGAGTTCAGCTTCGCCGACCCTCAGGAGAACGTCAGCCTGCCGGACGCGCGCTTCACCTTCTCGCCGCCCCCCGGCGTCGAGACCATCGAGAGCACCGACCTGGCGCCCTGAGCGCGAGGCCCGGCTTTTCCCTTTCCCAACGCTCTCGTATACTGGGCGCGCTGCAGAATCTTCCCTCCGGAAGGACGCCCGTGAGCAGCGCTCTCCCGCCGCCTCCGCCTCCCTTCACCATCTCCCGCCGCGCCCAGGCCCACGCCATCACCGCCAGCTTCCTGGGCTGGACGCTCGATGCCTTCGACTTCTTCATCCTGGTGTTCATGATGGACCGCGTGGCCGCCGACTTCCACGTGGATAAGGCCGCCATCGTCGCAACCCTCACCGGCACCCTGGCCCTGCGTCCGGTGGGCGCGCTGATCTTCGGCATGCTGGCCGACCGCTACGGGCGACGCCGCCCGCTCATCGCCAACGTCATCTGCTTCTCTCTGGTGGAACTCTGCTGCGGCTTTGCTCCCAACTACACCGTCTTCCTTCTGCTGCGCTGCCTCTACGGCATCGGCATGGGAGGCGAGTGGGGTGTGGGCGCGTCGCTGGCTATGGAGATCGCGCCGCAAGGCCGTCGTGGCATGCTCAGCGGCATCCTGCAGAGCGGCTACTCCATCGGCTACCTGCTGGCGGCGGTGGCCGCCTGGGCCATCCTGCCGCACTTCGCGCCGCACCTGGGCTGGCGCGTGATGTTCTGGTCGGGTGGCCTGCCCGCCCTGCTCGCCTTCTACATCCGCACGCGCGTCCCGGAGTCGGAGGCCTGGAAACAGCACCGCGCGCCCTCGGTCTCATCTCTGCTGCGCACCCTCGCCGGCCACGGCAAGACCTTCGCCTACCTGGTCGGCCTGATGACCCTGATGATGTTCCTGTCGCACGGCACCCAGGACCTTTTTCCGGACTTCCTGCACGAGGTCCACAAATTCTCCCAAGGGACTGTCTCCTCCATCGCCATCTTCTACAACGTGGGAGCGGTGCTGGGAGCGGTGGTATTCGGCCACCTGTCCGAGGCGGGACGCCGCCACAGCATGATCGCGGCCCTGGCACTCTCGCTGATCGTGATC
>DATIWW010000246.1:0-2410 GCA_035519175.1 Terriglobales bacterium | reverse complement strand
AGTGACACGAGCACCCAGAGCGGAAATCCACACCCTTAGGGAGGCAACCATGTCGTACAAGAGGATGACACTAGCACTGCTGCTGGTGGTGGTCTTCGGCGTGGCGGCGTTTGCCCAGGAGGCGCGGGTCAAGGTCAAGGTCCACCCGCCCGAGGCCTACGTCTTCCTGGACGGAACCCCCATCGGCAACAACACCCGGGACGTGTTCATGACCCCCGGCAAACACACCATCGGCGTCTACAACTACGGCTACGCGCCGCAGGTCCAGGAGATCGACGCCAAGCCGGGGAAGAATCCCGAGATGAGCTTCTCCTTGGTTCCCAAGGGTGAGGCCGTCAAGGGGCCCTTCGGCGCCCTGCAGATCGAAGGCGGGGGACGCAACGCTGTCCTGGTCAACGGCAAGACCCCGGACTACTTCGTGGGACACGGCGATGAGTTCAACAACCACATCTTCTGGTCCCAGCAACTGATCCTGCCCCCGGGCACGCACCAGGTGACCGTCACCTGGAGGGGCACGGAACTGTTCTCCGGCCCGGTGACCATTGAGCCCAACATGCGGACCATCCTCTGGCTGCACAAGGGCGGCAAGACGGAGATGCAGCCGTGGCCGGATGCCGGCAAGCCCATCGCCCGGCCGCGCTTCGATGCGGGAGCCGCCAGCGCCCAAGTGGTGGTGGCTCCGCCGAGCGGCCAGTTCACCGCCACGCCCGGCCAGATCTTCTGCAATGATCCGGCCAAGCTGGCCTGGTCCTCGCTCGAGACCGTCGATGCCACCATGACCGCCGACGCCGCCGCCAAGCCGGTGCCGGCCGCCCAGGGCGACGAGACGGTTTCGCCGCGCAAGACCACCACCTATAACTTCGCGGCCGTCGGACCCGGGGGCTGGGTGAAGCAGTCCCAGACCGTCGCCGTCGACCCCACGATCCAGTCCTCGCTGACCTCCGCCAAGCCGGAAGTCACCTACCTGAAGGTGGGCGAGCAGGTGCTGGTCAACGAGAAGACGGAGCTGAACTGGACCACCGCCCATGCCGACGCAGTCACGCTGCAGCCGGTGGGCAACGTGAACGTCAACGGGAACACGGAGGTCGCGCCCGTGCCCGAGAAGATGCAGATCGGGAAGGTGGATGAGACCAAGACCTACACCCTGGCCTCCACCAACGTCTGCGGCGGCTCGGACAGCAAGACGGCCAACGTGCACCTGGGAGGCCTGATCGAAACCAACCTGGTCAGCATCTTCTTCCCCACCGGCTACCCGGACCGGCGTCATCCCGACCTGGGCCTGGTGGCCAGCCAGCAGAAGGAACTGGAGCGCGTGGCCGAGATCTTCCGCATCTACCTCCAGCACACGCCGGAGGCGAAGCTCATGATCGCCGGCTACACCGATCCGCGCGACACCACCAAGGCGAACCTGAAGCTGAGCGAGCGGCGCGCGAACCGGGTCAAGGACTATCTTGTGGCGCAGGGCATCGCTGCCGACAAGATCGAGATCCAGTTCTTCGGCAAGAGCAAGCCACTCGACAAGACCATGGTGGCGGAGCTCGACGCGCAGCATCCGGCGCTTCCGGAAGCCAAGCTGTCGAGCAACCCGCGCACCCGGTGGCTGGCCTACAACCGCCGCGTGGACATCGTGATGCAGCCCGCCGACCTGCAGTCGCTGCGCCTGTATCCGCACGAGGCGATCGATGCCAAGGTCCTGTGGCAGGCCCCGTGGCCCAGCCTGAAGGAGGTCCAGCAGGTCCGCTGACCTGATCTTCCAACCCGGAGGAGGAGCGCCGGCGAAGCCGCCCCTCCTCCGGTCCTCTTCCACGGGCCCCGCTCCGCCGAGGCTGCCTTTTCCGGCGGCCTGGGAGGTCGCGGCCACATGAAGACGCTGAGGCGCCGCCACGCTTTTGGGGAGTCCTTCTGGTGGATCCCGATGGGCTATGCGCTGGCCGCGCTGGCCTTCGGGATGGCCTTCCCTCGGCTCGAAGTCCGCTTCTTCCCCGGCCAGTTCTCGGCCCTCAGTGCCGAAGCCGCCATCGGGATCTTCTCTTCGGTGGCCTCGGGCATGATGGCGCTCACCGGCATCGTCTTCTCCCTGGCCTTCGTGATGATGCAGTTCAACGCCACCGCCTATTCGCCGCGGCTGGTGCTGTGGCTCTCGCGCGACCCCTTCGTCTTTCACGCCATCGGGGTCTTCACCGCGACTTTCATCTATGCGCTGTCGGCGCTGGCCTGGGTGGGCCGGGCCCATTCCGGCAGCGTCCCGCTGCTGACTTCGTGGTGCGTGGTGGTGCTGGTGGTGGCCAGCGTGATGGTGCTGGCGCGCCTGGTGCAGCGGCTGGCCCTGCTCAAGATCAGCAACGTGCTGAGCTACGTGGGCAAGACGGGGCGGCAGGTGATCGTCGAGATGTATCCTCCGCTGTCCGCC
>DATIWW010000245.1:0-6182 GCA_035519175.1 Terriglobales bacterium | reverse complement strand
CATCCGTTCCGCCCTGGAGGAGCTGGTAGGCGCCTACGATTCCTCCGAGCACGGGGTGGAGATCCGCCAGGTGGCGGGCGGCTTCCGCATGTCCACCAAGCCCGAGCACCACGAGGCGGTGCGCGCCTTCGCCAAGAGCCTGAAGGCGCCGGTGCGCCTCTCCCTGCCCGCCCTGGAAACGCTCTCGGTCATCGCCTACAAGCAGCCTATCACCGTCCCCGAGATCAACGAGATCCGCGGGGTGGACGCTAGCGCGGTCATCGGCACGCTGCTCGACCGCAAGCTCATCACCACCGCCGGGCGCAAGCAGGTGATCGGACGTCCCATCCTCTACAAGACTACCAAGGACTTCTTGCTGCGCTTCGGGCTGAAGGACGTGAGCGACCTGCCCAGCATGGAAGAGTTCGAGAAGCTGGCCGGCGGCTCCGAGCAGGCCGAATTGTTCGCCGCCGCCCAAGCCGACGCCACCGGCGACGCAAGCGCCGCCCAAGAGAAGTCGGAGGCGGACTCGGAGAGCACTCCCGCCTGATAAGCTGGTGTTGAGCGCCGTACCTCGGCCACTTCCCATGCCTTTCGAACGCCTGCAGAAGATCATCGCCGCCGCCGGCCTGGCCTCCCGCCGCAAGGCGGAGCAGCTCATCACTTCCGGCCTGGTCAGCGTGAACGGCGAGATCGTCAGCCAGCTGGGGGCCAAGGCCGATCCCGAATGTGACCACATCCGCGTGGCCGGCAAGCCGCTGCGCGGCCCCCAGCGCCACGTCTACTTTTTGCTCAACAAACCGCGCGGCTACGTCACCACGGTCACCGACCCCGAGGGCCGGCCCACGGTCATGGAGCTGATGCGGACTGCGGGCGCGCGCGTCTATCCCGTCGGCCGCCTGGACTACGACAGCGAGGGCCTGCTGCTCATGACCAACGACGGCGAACTCGCCTACCGCTTGATGCATGCCGCCTCGCACGTGCCCAAGACCTACCAGGTCAAGGTCAGCGGGAAGCCGGGGGAAGGTGAATTGGCGAAGCTGCGCGCCGGGATCTTTTTGGCGGCGCGGCCGCCCAAACCCGGGCAGGGCGGCGGCGACCGCAGCCGCAAGAGCGCGCCCGCCCGCATCCGCCTGCTGCGCGACGCCGAAAACCCCTGGTACGAGGTCACGCTCATCGAGGGCCGCAACCGCCAGATCCGCCGCATGTTCGAGCAGATCGGCCACCACGTGGAGAAGATCAAGCGCGTGGGCTACGGGCCGCTGGAACTGGACGTCGCCCCGGGCGAGTTCCGCCCGCTCGAGCCCGCGGAAGTGGCGCGCCTGCGCGGCTTGGCCGCCCGCAGTCCGCGAGGCACTTCGCGGTAAGCCGTCCGGCGTGGTACAAAAGAGTTTCCGCATGAGCCGATTCGATAAGCTGGTCCCCGACTACATCCGCGGCCTGGCGCCCTACAAGCCGGGCAAGCCCATCCGCCAAGCCGAACGCGAGAGCGGTATCCGCTGCATCAAGATGGCCTCCAACGAGAATCCTCTGGGGCCCTCACCCAAGGCCTTGGAAGCCATCCGCGCCGCCGCTGCCGAGGTCCATCTCTATCCCGACATGGATGCGGTCGAGCTGCGCACCCGGCTGGCTGAGCGCCACCACCTGCAGCCGGACCAGGTGGTGCTGGCCGACGGCTCCACCGCCCTGCTCGACCTGCTGGGCCGGGTGCTGCTGGCGCCCGGGCGCAACGCCATCACCAGCGAGCGCTCCTTCATCGTCTATCCCATCGCCACGCGGGCGGCAGGGGGCAAGCTGCTCACGGTCCCCATGAAGGACGACGGCTTCGACCTGGACGCCATCCTCGCGGCCATCAACGCCGACACCCGGCTCGTCTTCATCGCCAATCCCAACAACCCCACCGGAACGCTGCTCCCGGCTTCCGCGGTGGACCGCTTCCTGGAGTGCGTCCCGGAGCACGTGCTGGTGGTGCTGGACGAGGCGTATTGTGACTTTGGGGCCCACTTCGCGCGCGCCCGCGGACTGGACTACTCTCACTCCCTGGACTACGTGCGCCAGGGGAGGAACGTGGTGGTGCTGCGCACCTTTTCCAAGGCCCACGGCCTGGCCGGGCTGCGCCTGGGCTACGGCTTCGGCCCGCCTGAGCTGTTGCAGTACCTGGCCTGCGTGCGCACCGCGTTCTCGGTCTCCGCTATCGCCGAGGCCGCCGGTCTGGCCGCGCTCGAGGACGAGGCGCACATCCGCAAGACGGTGGAGAACAACGCCGCCCAGGCGCCCTGGCTGACCCAGCAACTCGACCAGATGGGCTTCCGCACCATCCCCACCTTCGCCAACTTCATCTACTTCGACGCCGGGGAAGACGGGCTCGCGCTGGCCAGGCGCATGCAGGCCAACGGCGTGATCGTGCGCCCGCTGGCCGCCTGGGGCGCGCCCACCGCCCTCCGCGTCACCGTCGGTACCCCGGAGCAGAACCGCGCCTTCCTGGCCGCGCTACAGAAGTCCACCGAGCGCGTGGCCGCCCGCTAGGACCCACCCCAATCACGGCCGAGACCGGCGCTCACCAAGCTCGGCGTGGCGGAGGAGAACGCGCGCTCAGCCACCATTCGTCCCCGAGTTATTTTCCCCGGCGACTAACCTCTCTCCGTCTGCTGCGTCTATCGGGGCAAGGGGGATTGCCATGTTCAAGAGAATCCTGCTCGTTCTTCTGGCCGTAGGGATGGCGGGGCTGTGGCTGCACCAGCCCGCCCGGGCCGGACATCGCTGGAGTCACTCCTCGGTCAACATCCACACCCGTGAGAGTGGCGCCTGGGACGACTGCGCGGCCCGCTACGACATCAGCTTCGACGATCAGGACGCCTACCGCGCCCAGGAGCAGCAGACCCTGGCGCGCTCCTCCTTCTCCACCCTGCGCGTTCACGACCTGAGGAACAGCGGCGTGGTCGTGCACGGCTGGGACAAGCCCGACGTCCAGGTCACCGTGTGCAAGGCGGTCGCCGCCGCCAGCCAGAGTGAGGCCGAGGGGCTGCTGCGCCAGATCAAGCTCCAGGTCAGCCAGGGCGACGTCACGGTCCAGGGCGTGCCCGACGACGGCGACGTTTGGATCGGCCTGCTCATCCAGGTGCCCCGCGGCATCGCCATGCAGGTGAGCACCCGCAACGGCCCGCTCAGCATCCAGGACGTCGAGGGCACGGTCGGCGCCGACAGCCAGAACGGGCCCATATCCCTCCGGCATTGCTCGGGGACGATCGACGTTTCCGCGCAGAACGGCCCGGTCGCGCTCAAGCAAGGCCGCGGCAAGGTCCGCATCGACTTGCGGAATGGCCCGCTGGACGTGGAACTGGAGCCGCAAGCCTGGCAGGGAGAGGGCCTGGTGGCGCATACCGAGAACGGCCCCCTGAGCGTCAAGCTCCCTCAGAACTACCGCTCGGGCGTGGAGGTGGACGCGAGCTGGCACAGCCCCTTCCGCTGCCGGCTGGACGCGTGCAGCGGCGCGGTCAAGGACTGGGACAACGAGGGCCGCAGCCGCAGCATCCGTTTGGGCCCGTCGGGCGCTCCCACCGTGGTTCGTATCTCCACCGTCAACGGCCCGGTCAGCATCGGGGCCACGGAGTTCTGACTACGACGAGAGCATGGGCAGGCGCGCGGCCCCGATCAGGCCCGCGTCGCTGCCCAACAGGGCGCGCGTGATCACCGTCGTCCGCCCCGGCGCCTGCGACTCGGGCGCCGTCGCCCGATAGACGAACGAGCGCTTCTGCACCTCATCCAACAGGGCAGGAGCGAACGCTTCCCAGGCGTCCGCCACCCCGCCGCCCACGACATACATGGGCAGGTTGAGCAGGTTGATGAGCCCGGCCAGAGCGACCCCCAGCGCGCGCCCGGCCAGCCTGTAGACCTCCTGCGCCGGGCGGTCGCCCTGCTGCGCTGATTCGAAGACGGCGCGCGCGGTGAGCTTGCCAGCGGCGTCGGCCTGCGCGAGAAGCGGCGCCTTGCCGCCGGCGATGGCCTCACGCGCCAGCCGCACCACGGCCGTGGCGGAGGCGTACTGCTCCAGGCAGCCGTGGCTGCCGCAGCCGCAGGGATGGCCGTCGCGCTGCACGTTGATGTGCCCGGGCTCGCCCGCCATGCCGCGGGCGCCGTGCCAGATGCGCCCGCCCAGCACCAGACCACCACCCACGCCGGTGCCCAGGGTCAGCATGAGCATGTCGTCCACGTCCTTGGCGGCGCCCAGCCACTTCTCGCCCAAGGCGGCGGCGTTGGCGTCGTTCTCCAAGATCACGCGGGTTGCGAGCCGGCGCTCGATCTCCTGGTGGACCGGGTAATCCTCCCACCCGGGCAGGTTGGGCGACTGCCGCAGCATGCCCGTCCCCATGTCGATGATCCCGGGCACGCCGATGCCGATACCGGCCAGCTTGCTGGTGGCGGAATACTTGCCTGAAACCTGCTGGATGATGGCGCACATCTGGTCCAGGACGCCGTGGCGCCCATGGCCGGCCTCGGTGGGCACCGAGACTTTGTCCAGCAGCTTTCCGCTCTCGTCCACGGCCGCGATGCGCAGGTTGGTGCCGCCGAGATCGACGCCGATGCCGAAGGTCATGGCTTTGATTCTAGATGCTCCACGTTTCACGTTTCACGTTTCAAGTACCTGCGTGAAACTTGAAACGTGAAACCTGAAACTTGCCTGCTCCCGGTCACCTCTGGCACTTGGGGCAGTAATGCGCGCTGCGTCCGGCGATCACCACGCGCTTGATCGCCTTCTTGCACGCCAGGCAGGGCTCGCCCTCGCGCCCGTAGACCCGGTGCTGGAACTGGAAGAGGCCTTCCTCCCCGCCGGCGTCCACGTAGTCGGAGATGGAGGAACCGCCGGCCTTGATGGCCTGGTTCAGCACGCGCTGCAGCGCCTTGTAAAGGCGGCGCAGTTCGTCGCGCGTGAGGCCGGCGGCGCGCCGCCGCGGCCGCACCCCGGCGCGGAAGAGCGACTCGTCGGCGTAGATGTTCCCCACCCCGCGCAGCAGCTTCTGGTTGAGCAGCGCGCTCTTCACCGGGGTCTTGCGCCGGCGGAAGAGCCCGGCGAAAAGCTCGAAGCCGACGTCCAACGGCTCCTGGCCGTCAGGGGCAAACTCCTCATGCACCACCGAGAGGCGGCCGAAGCGACGCGGGTCCACGAAGCGCAGTTCCCTGCCCGAGGCCAGCCGCAGCACGGCGTGGGTATGCTTGGGCAACTCGCTCTCCGGCTTGGCCACCAGCAGCCGCCCCGTCATGCCCAGGTGCACGATCCATTGCCGGCGCGCGCCGTCGCTGTCGAGATCGAAGACGATGTGCTTCCCCACGCGCCGCACCCCGGCGATGCGCGCGCGCTCCAGCGTGGCCTGGATCTCGGCGGCGGGCGACTTGAGCGGCTCCGGCTTCGAGCCCAGCCAGACCGACTCGATGCGGTCGCCGCGCACCCGCTCCGCCAGCCCGCGCGCGATGGTTTCGACTTCGGGAAGCTCCGGCATGGATTCCACAGTCTATCGAAAAACCAAATCACCCGAGGCCCCGATTTCCCGGTTGGCTCCCGATGCGTCCTCACGCTATGATGAATAGGCCTTTCCCGCTCGGTTTTCCTGTAATTCCCGTGAAAAGCCATCCCGCGGGCAAGGAGTGTGCGAACACAGTGAAGACACGACCTCAATCGGGCAAGGGCAAAGTCGCGGTGATCGTCGGCGCCCAGTGGGGAGACGAAGGCAAGGGCAAGATCGTCGACGTCCTCTCCGAGCGCTTCGCCGTGGTGGCGCGCTATGCGGGCGGCCACAACGCCGGCCACACCGTCATCATCAACAACAAGAAGTTCATCCTGCAATTGGTGCCCTGCGGAGTGCTGCGCAAGGGCTGCCGCGCGGTGATCGGCAACGGCGTGGTGCTGGACCCCATCGCCTTCCTCAAGGAAGTGGCGGCGCTGCGGCAGGCCGGGGTCAAAGTGGACGGCAACCTGTTCGTCTCCAACCGTGCCCACGTCATCCTGCCCTACCACCGGCTGATCGAATTGGCGGCGGAGAACGCGCCCGGGCGGGTGAAGATCGGCACCACCTCGCGCGGCATCGGCCCCGCCTACGAGGACAAGATGGGCCGGCGCGGCCTGCGCGTGGCCGACCTGCTCGACCCCGCGCTGCTCCGCACCCACATCGAGAATGCCTGCCGCGAGAAGAACATGATCGCGCACGCGC
>DATIWW010000244.1:0-3035 GCA_035519175.1 Terriglobales bacterium | reverse complement strand
TATTCCGACGACGCATCCCGCATCCCGGTGCAGATGCGCGCCCGGATGTTCTGGGGCACGCTCACTTTCCGCCTGAAGCGGATCGAACGGCCGCAAGCGAAATAACCGCTTCGTTTACTGGGTGCGGAATCGCTCCTGCATGAGCCGCTGGAGGCGCGGCTTGTAGAGGATGTCGAAGGCGAGTTCCTTGTCGGGGAACATGGCCAGGGCCGCTCGCCTGGTGTTGGCAACCATCTCCGAGGCCTCTTCCACCGTCAGGTCCTCGTCCTGGCTGATGACCGACATCACCATGTTCATCATCATCTGCAGGCGTCGGATCTTGCGCAGTTCTTCCAGTTGTTCCTCGGTGAACTGCGGTTGCGGGTCTTGCGAACGTTCCGGGATCTCCATGGATCGGCCCCTCGCGGCGCGGTAACGCCGTTCCCCCTTCTGCAAACCCGGTCGCCACGCGGGTTTTCGTCGATGACGATGGGATGAGCGCGCCACCTTCCTGGTCGCGCACTCAGCCCGAGTGCTCCCGCGCCTGCGTCGAATCACACAGGGATCGCCTTCGGAAGCCCCGCCGTTGGGCGCATCATACACCGGGTTTTCAAGAGCTTGAGCCGCACCAAAGTGCCCAGGCTGGTGCGCGTGGTAGAATTTCCACAGGCCTTCCTCATGAATCCAGACCTGGAAAAGCTATTGGAATTACAGGGCGTTGACGCCCAGATCGCGCGCCTGACCGCCGAAGTGGCCGCGCTGCCCAAGCGGATGTCCGCCATCGAGGCCCAACTGGCCGGCACCAGGAGCCAGGTCGATAAGGCGAAAAGCGCCATCAGCGCCAACCTGGCCGACCGCAAGAAGCTGGAAGCCAGGATCCAGGACGAGCAGGGAAAGATCTCGAAGTATCGCGAGCAGTCGCTCGCGGTGAAAACCAACGAGCAATACAAGGCGTTGCTGCACGAGATCCAGTTCGCCGAGCAGGAGATCCGGGCCTGCGAGGACCGCATCCTCGAGGGCATGGTCGGCAATGAGGACCTGGAGAAGAGACTCAAGGCGGCCGAAGCGGAACTGAAGGCGGAGACCGCCGACATCGAGCGGGAGAAGATCGAGGCACGCTCGGTCACGGCCAAGGACGAGGCCGAACTGGCGGAGTGGAACGCCAAGCGCGATGCTCTGCGCAACGGGATCTCGCCGCAGCACCTGGCGTACTTCGATCGGGTGGCGGCGGCGCGCAAGACCGCCCTGGCCGAGGCCCGCGATCACAAGTGCAGCGCCTGCCAGGTGATGCTGCGACCGCAGACCTACAACGAGGTCCGCACCAACCAGCAGATCATCGCCTGCGACAGTTGCCAGCGGCTGCTGTACTACGACCCTTCTCACGAGGCCGTCCCCGAGCTGCCGGTGCAACAGAAGTCCAGGCACATGGCCAGCGGGTCGCTGTGGCTGTATCTGTCCGATAGCGGGTACGGCGCCGTGTTCATCTTCATGCAGAACCTCGAGGGGCTCTGCCGCAAGCGCTATTACGACGCCGATACCGGCCGCGCGCTCGATACTGTCGAGGTAGCGAACGCGGACTACAAGCACGCTTTCTCCGGCGAGCTGAGACACGGCCACCGCATGCAGTTCGAGGGTGCGCCGAGCTTCACCGACGAGCAGCTAGCCCCCGAGGCCTTGGCGGACTTGCAGCGCGAGCGCCAAGTGCTGCACCAGGAACAAGCCCCGGCGGCCCAGTAGTCCAGCCCTTTTCCCGACCCCGCCGAACGCGGATGCCCAGCAAGCCAGCCCATCCCGAGCATCCTGTGGTCAAGATCACCGCCAAGGGCGCTTCGCGCCTGAAGGCGGGGCACGTGTGGGTGTACCGCTCCGACATCGAGAACGCGGCTGGGGTTCCTCCCGGCGCGCTGGTCGATGTGCAAGACCATCGGGGACGGGTCGTCGGTTCGGCCTTGTACAGCACAGCGTCGCAGATCACGCTGCGGCTGATCTCGCGCCAGGCCCTTGGCCAGGCTGACCTGCCGGGCCTGCTGGCGGAGCGCCTGCGCGCCGCCATCCAGTTCCGCCGACAGATGGTGAAGGAGACCGACGCGTACCGCGTCGTCTTCAGCGAAGCCGACCAGCTTCCCGGCCTCATCGTGGACCGCTACCACGAAGTCATCTCCCTGCAGGCGCTCACCCAGGCGATGGACCAGCGCAAAGAAGACATCGCGGCAGTGCTCTGGGACGAGCTCGGGCCCGCCAGCATCGTCGAGCGGGTCGACCCACGCATCCGCGAGCTGGAGCAACTGCCGCCGGGGGAGGCTCACCTGCTCCGCGGTGAGCAGACAAAGACCGTCATCACCATGAACGGGGTCAAGTTCCACTGCGACGCGCTTGGAGGCCAGAAGACCGGGGCCTTCCTCGACCAGCGCGAGAACTACGCCGCGGCGGCGCAATACGCCCGCGGCCAAGCTCTGGACGTTTTCTGCTACCAGGGAGGCTTCGCCCTGCATCTCGCCGGCAAGTGCAGCAGTGTCACCGCGGTGGACAGTTCCCGGCCGGCGCTGGAACAGGCCGACCAGAATGCCGCCCTGAACAACCAGGAAGTGGAGTGGATCGAAGCCAATGCCTTCGACCTGCTGCGCGACTACGCCGACAGCGGCAGGCAGTACGACACCGTCGTCCTGGACCCGCCCGCATTCGCCAAGTCCAAGCGCGTGCTCGACGGCGCTCTTCGCGCCTACAAGGAATTGAACCTGCGCGCGCTCAAGATGCTGCGCCCGGGCGGGACCCTGGTCACCTGCTCCTGTTCCTTCCACGTCAGCGAGGCCGAATTCCTGGCCGTGGTCGGCGAGGCGGCCTCAGATGCCGGGCGCATCGTGCGTTTGATCGAGAAGCGCGGCCAAGCGAAGGACCATCCCGTGCTGGTCGGGGTTCCGGAGACGTCCTACCTGAAGTGCCTGGTCCTGCAGGCGATTTAGCAGCTCCGAGTCACATGTAAGATATTGAAAATAAATCATATCAAATTATTGACAATAGCACACTCATATTTTATGCTTCCTTCGTGCTTATGTAGC
>DATIWW010000243.1:0-5950 GCA_035519175.1 Terriglobales bacterium | reverse complement strand
CGGGAGATGGTTCCTGCCTGACTCCCGGGAACTGGTCATAAAGTATGTAGGCAGGGGTATATTGTCAACATGTTGTTCATTTGCAGGGGTTTCCTTGTTGCGGGCACGACAAGATTCCTCTAGGTTCCGCCGTTCACAAACCAAACAGATTTGTATGAGCGTATTGATTGTCGGTTCGACGGCGTTGGACTCGATTAAAACACCGAAAGCGGAAAACCCGCGGCTGCTCGGCGGCTCCGCCAGCCATGCCGCGGTCGCCGCGAGCTTCTTCAGCCGCACGAAACTGGTCGGCGTCGTGGGCGATGATTTTCCAAAAGAATACCTCCGTCTGTATCGCCGGCACAGGATTGACCTCGACGGACTGCAGGTGGTTCCGGGCAAGACCTTCCACTGGTCGGGCGAGTACGGCGACAACCTCAACGAAGCCAAGACCCGCCTCACCGAACTCAACGTCTTCGAGAACTTCCGGCCGCAGATCCCGGCCGAATACAAGGAATCGGAGTATCTCTTCCTGGCCAACATCGATCCCGTGCTGCAGGCCGGGGTGCGCCGGCAGATGGACGGCGCCCGCCTGGTGGGCGGCGACACCATGAACTTCTGGATCCAGGGCAAGCCCAAAGAGCTGGCCGCCACCCTGCGCCTGATCGACGTGCTGCTCATCAACGACGGCGAGGCCAAGCTGCTGGCCGGCGATCCTAACCTGCCGCGCGCCGCCCACCGCATCCTGGCCAAGGGACCCAAGGCCCTGGTCATCAAGCACGGCGAGTACGGCGCCACCATCTTCTTCCGCGAGGGCGCCTGGGGCATCGGTCGCCATCCCTTCCGCGCTCCCGCCCTGCCCCTGGACGAGGTGCTCGATCCCACCGGCGCCGGCGATTCCTTCGCCGGAGGCTTCATGGGCTACATCGCCTCCCAGGGCGAGATCAACCGCGAGGTCCTGAAGCGCGCCATGTTCTATGGCGGGGTGATGGGCTCGTTCGCCGTGGAGCGCTTCGGCACTGAGCGCCTGCGCATGCTCACCCGCGCCGAGATCGACGCCCGCTTCCAGCTCTTTCGCGAACTCACCCACCTGGAATGAACCGCGAGGGCGCGCGCGGCACGCTGCGGCTGGCCTCCACGGCCGCCGGGGTCTCCCTACTGTCCTTCCTCTACTTCTACCGCCACGGCCAGATCCTGCTCTACGGCGACGCGGTGGCGCACATCGCCATCGCCCGCCGCATCTTCGATTCCATGAAGCCCAGCCTGCTACACCTGGGGACGGTGTGGCTGCCCCTGCCGCACCTGCTCATCCTGCCCTTCGTCGTTCCCGACGACTGGTGGCAGACGGGCGTGGGCGGCTCTATCCCCTCGATGGTCGCTTACGTGGCCGCGACCGTGGGCATCTTCCGCCTGGTGCGGGCGCGGGCCTCGCGCCCGGCGGCGTGGCTGGCGGCCGCGGCATTCGGGTTGAATGCCAACCTGCTCTACCTGCAGTCCACCGCCATGACCGAACCGCTCTACTTGGCGCTCTTCATCTGGGCTGTGGCCTATCTCGACGACTTCGTGCGTGAGCGGCAACAGGATGCGGAAAGGGCCACCCGCGCGCTGCGCCGCTGCGCCCTCGCGCTGGCCGCGGCCATGCTCACCCGCTACGACGGATGGGTGCTGGCCGCCGTTGCGGGCGTCGTGGTTGTGGCCCTGGCGCTGCGCAGCCCTGCTTCCCGCGCTGAAGAGAAAGCGCGCCTGCGCCGGGCGGCGGCGGAGTTCCTTGTGATCTGCGCCCTGGCGCCGCTGTTCTGGTTTGCCTATAACGGCGTGCGCTGGGGCGATCCCCTGGATTTCGCCCGCGGGCCCTACTCCGCCAAGGCCATCGCCGAGCGTTCCGTGCCGGCGGGCTTCCACTATCCCGCGGAACACAGTCCCGCCGTGGCCGCGCTCTTCTTCCTCAAGTCGGCGGCGCTCAATCTGGGCGGGGAAGGGAGATGGCAGTGGTTGCTGCTCGTGCTCGCGCTGGCGGGGACCTTGCTTCTCCCGGCCAGGCGCCGCGAGCGCTGGCCCTGGCTGCTGCTCTGGCTGCCCTTGCCGTTCTACGCGCTGGCCATCGCCTATGGCAGCGTGCCCCTCTACGTTCCCATGTGGTGGCCGTTCGGCTACTACAATCTGCGCTACGGATTGCAACTGCTGCCGGCGGTGGCGGTCTTTTTCGCGATAGGGATCGAGCAGGTGGCCTCGCTGCCGCGCCTCCGTGTGGCCGCCATCGCCGCCGGGCTGCTGTTGATCGCCGGGAGCAGCCTCGCGGCTTGGCGCGCCACTCCCATCTGCTTGCGAGAGGCGCAGGTCAACTCGGTCACGCGCTTGGCCTTCGAGAAGGCGTTGGCGCGGGAGCTGGCCCGCCTGCCCGCCACCGCGCGCATCCTCATGTTCACCGGCGGCCACCCGGGAGCGCTGCAGACCGCCGGCATCCCCATGCGCCGCACTCTGAACGAGAGCCTGCATCCGGAGTGGGAGCAGGCGCTGGCGGCTCCCGCCGCGGCGGCCGACTACATCGTTGCCATCGACGGCGATCCCGTGGCCGCTGCCGTCGCCGCACATCCCCAGAACCTCCAGGCGCTGGTGATCGTCGAGACCCCGGGCCAGGGCCGCGCCACCCTCTACGGCGTTCGCCCTACCACTCCCTGAGCGCGGTTGGTACAATCCAGCCACTCGACGGCATGGCGACCGCGGCTTCCATCCCGTTCCTCAAGGCCAGCGCCTGCGGCAACGACTTCCTCCTGATCGACGGCATGCACGCCCCCGCCGACCTGGCCGCCGCCACTCGCCGCCTCTGCGACCGCCACGCCGGCTTCGGCGCCGACGGCGTGGAGTGGCTCTTTCCCGATCCCGAGGCCGACGTCCGCGCCCGCCTCTTCAACGCCGACGGCTCCGAGGCCGAGATCTCCGGCAACGGCACCCGCTGCGTCGCCGCCCACTGGGTGGCGGAGCACGGCGGCGAAACCGTGCGCGTGCGCACCGGCGCCGGCATCCGCGAATGCCGCCTGGCCCGTCGCGAGGGCAGCCGCTTCGACTTCGAGACCGCCATGGGCGAGCCCCAGGTGGGCGAGCGCTTCTCCATCAAGCTGGCCTTCGGCGAGGTCAGCGGCATCCCCGTCTCCATGGGCAACCCGCACTTCGTGGTCTTCGTCGAGCAGTACGCTCCGGGCTGGCAGGCGGAGGCGGCGGAGATGGCCAAGCACCACGACTTCAAGTACTCGATCAATGTGGAGATGGTGCGCCCGCTCGAGGCCCACGCCCTCGAGGCCCGCTTCTTCGAGCGCGGCGTGGGCGAGACCCTCTCCTCGGGCACCGGCTCCTGCGCTTCGGCGGTGGCCGCCATCGCCGCCGGCAAGGCGGAGTCCCCGGTCGAAGTCCGCGCTCCCGGCGGCGCGCAGAGCGTCCGCTGGAAGAAAGAAGTTTTCCTCACCGGCCCGGCACAACTCATCGGCCGTGGCGAGTTTTTCATTTAACATTAGGGATTCATGGCTCCCGCCGAAAAGCCCCGCCTCAAGCCGCCCGCCCTCCGTCCCGGCGACACCGTGGGCATCATCGCTCCCGGCAGCCCCATCCAGCGCAACCTGCTCGACGCCGGATGCCTCGCCCTGTGGCGGCTGGGCTACAAGCCCTTCTACCTGGACTCCATCTTCGACCAGGATCTTTATTTCGCCGGCAAGACCAGGCGGCGCGCCCGCGAATTGGAAGAGATGTTCACCCGCGAGGAGGTGCGCGCGGTGCTCTGCGCCCGCGGCGGCTACGGCTGCAACTACCTGCTCCCGGAGCTGGACCTCGACAAGATCGCCGCCCATCCCAAGATCTTCATGGGCTACAGCGACGTCACCGCGCTGCTCACCTGGTTCGCCGACGCCGCCCGCCTGGTCACCTTCCACGGCCCCATGGTCACCAAGGACTTCGCCGCCGAAAACGGCCTGCACGTCCCTTCCTGGGCCGCGGCCACCATCGGCAAGGAACGCTGGGAGATCGCGCCCGTCCCCGGCTCCGGCGTGACCGCGCTGGTCGAGGGCCGCGCCCAGGGCATCCTCTACGGCGGCTGCCTCTCTATCCTGGTGGCCTCGCTGGGCACGCCCTACGAGATCAAGACCGAGGGCGCCATCCTCTTCCTGGAAGACGTGAACGTGAAGCCCTTCCAGGTGGACCGCATGCTCATGCAGTTGAAGCTGGCGGGCAAGCTCCAGGGCGTGCGCGGCCTGCTGTTCGGCGAGATGCCGGGATGCCAGCAGCAGCCCGAGCAGCCCTACACCCTGGAGCAGGTGCTGCAGCGGGTGGTGGGCGACCTGGGGATCCCGGTGGCCTACGGCCTGCGCTCCGGCCACGTGGAGCGGGAGAACATCACGCTGCCCATCGGCGTGCGCGCCTCGCTGGACGTCAAGAAAGAAGTGCGGCTGGCGGTGCTGGAGGCGGCGACCGTCGCCCAGCCCGCGGCCAAGCCCGCCCCGGCCGCGCCCGCGCCCCACGCATGAGCCCGGCCCGCCACATCCACCTGATCGGCGTCTGCGGCACCGCTATGGCCTCGCTGGCGGGCATGCTGCGCGAGCGCGCCTTTCGCGTCACCGGCTCCGACGCCGCCGCCTATCCGCCCATGTCCGACTTCCTCGCCGGGCTCGGCATCGCCGTCGCGCAACCTTACAGCGAGGAACACCTCAAGCCGCATCCCGACCTGGTGGTAGTCGGCAACGCCATCTCCCGCGGCAATCCCGAGCTGGAGTACGTGCTCGACCAGCGCCTGCCCTTGCGCTCGCTCCCCCAGCTCCTGGCCGAGGAATTCCTGAAGGGCCGCGAGGTGATCGTGGTCGCCGGCACCCACGGCAAGACCACCACCACCTCCATGCTGGCGTGGATCTTCGAAGTCGCGGGCCTCAAGCCCTCCTTCCTCATCGGCGGCATCGCCGAGAACTTCGGCTCCAGCTTCGCCGTCCGGGAAGGGAAGCACTTCATCCTCGAGGGCGACGAGTACGACACCGCCTTCTTCGACAAGGGCCCCAAGTTCCTGCACTACACGCCCGACCGCGTCTTGCTCACCTCGGTCGAGTTCGACCACGCCGACATCTACAAAAATCTCGAAGACGTGAAGACCGCCTTCAAGCGCCTGGTCAACCTGGTGCCGCGGCGCGGCGCCATCGTCGCCTGGGATGGCGCCTCGACCGTGGACGAGTGCGTCGCCAAGGCCTTCTGCCCGGTCGAGCGCTATGGTTTCACCGGCAACGCCGCCTGGCGCATCACCGACGAGCGTTTCACGCCCGAAGAAACCGCGTGGTCGGTCGAGCGGGACGGCAAGCCCTGGGCCGACTTCGCCTTCCCGCTCGCCGGCGAATACAACGTGCTCAACGCCACCGCCGCCGCCGCCATGGCCACCGCCTGCGGCGTCCCGAAAGAAAAGATCGCCCACGCCCTGCGCAGCTTCAAGAGCGTGAAGCGGCGCCTGGAGGTCAAGGCCGAGGTGGACGGCGTTCTCATCATCGACGACTTCGCCCACCATCCCACCGCCATCGCCGGCACGCTGGAGGCGCTGCGCGTGCGCTATCCCGGCCGCCGCCTGTGGGCCATCTTCGAGCCCCGCTCCAACACCCTGCGCCGCAAGGTCTTCGAAGCCGAGCTGGTGCGCAGCCTCGCCCTCGCCGACCAGATCGTGATCGCCAGCGTCTATCGCCCCGAAGCCGTGCCCGAGGCCGAGCGCCTGGAGACCGCCGCCGTGGTCGCCGGCCTGGAGCGCGCCGCCCGTCCCGCCCGCGAACTCCCCGACGCCGACGCCATCGTCGCCGCCGTCGCTCCCCAACTGCGCTCCGGCGACGTGGTGGCCATCCTTTCCAACGGCGGGTTTGGCGGCATCTATGAGAAACTGCCGCGTCGCCTCAGACAGGAGGTCTCCGCCCGCTCGTGACCCGCCGCAAGCTCGCTCCTCTCGCCCTCGCCCTTCTCGCCC
>DATIWW010000242.1:0-7128 GCA_035519175.1 Terriglobales bacterium | reverse complement strand
GGCCATTAGCTCGACCCCCTGGGTCCAAGCTAAGTGCTAATAGCTAACAGCCAAGAGCTAATACCCATAATCTGCCTGCGCCGCGTACACGTGCGTCTTCACACCTAATTCATCCACGCGGCAGGCGCCGAGCTGGTTCGCGTACGCCCGGCGGTCCGAGACGCCATACACCCAGCGATCGAGCCAAGCTGCCGTGTCCTGTCTCGTTTTCGTTTGCTGGTGATACTGGCGGAAAAAGGCGTCGTCGCGCTTGTAATATCCCTGGACTGGCGAGGGATGCGCACCATACGGACATTCGACGACGGCGTTAACCAGGAATCCCGGGATCACGGTGCGGTTGGGATCGCTGGCGATGACTTCCGGCTCAACGATCTCTTCGGCAACGACAATCACCCTCTTGGCCGCGCGCACGGCCTCAATCATGACTCCGAAGTTGCCCCAGCAGTGGGCGTTGCCCTCGCGATCGGCGCGCTGCACGTGGACGATGGTGACGTCCGGGGTCAGAGCACGGACGGCCCAGAGCGATTCCTTCGGTTCAAATGGTGAAAATATCTGGTAGAAGAAATGATTGCCCTTGGTCGTATCACTGCCCAGCGCACTGCGCGTCGGCAAGAACGGAACTCCCATCGCACCGGCCTGCAGAGCCAGGGCGACGGTGAAGTTGGTCATGTTGAACACCTTCATGCCGTCTTCTTCCACCGCGCGGCGGAAGTTGTAGGCCGAGCCCATCATGACGTTGCCCACCCAGGCGGCGATCACGCGCTCTACGCAGCCCGCTCCGATGAGCTGGTCGAAGAGGATGTCGGAGATGGGCCCGATGAGCGTGAGCCCGCGCTTCTTCTGGCGGATGATCTCGTGCCCGGCGGCGAAGGGGATCATCTGTTCGAGCTGCAGCCCCAGGGCGACGCTGGCGCCCTCGGGCACCAGCTCGGCGATCGCTTCGCGCATGGTGAGCTGCTTGCTCACTTCCCCTTCCACACCGGCTGCCGCTTCTCCATGAACGCCCGGATGCCCTCCGGTGCGTCCTCGGTCTTCATCAACTCTTCCAGGTAGATCTGCTCGGCGCGGGCCAGGCCTTTGTCGAAGTGCATGGCGTCCCAGGCGTAGAGCGCCTTCTTGGTCAAGCGCAGGGCCGCCGGGCTGAGCTTGGCCAGCCGGGCCGCGGCATCGTCCACGCGCGCTGCCAATTCTGTTTCCGGCACGGCGGCGTTGGCCAAGCCGATGGCCGCCGCTTCATCGCCGGAGAAAAGCCGCCCGCTCAGTACCAGCTCGGCGGCGCGCTTCTGCCCCACCACCGCGGCCAGCGCCACCACCGCCACCGGCGGGAAGCAGGCCAGCGTGATCTCCGGGAAGCCCCACTTGGCGGTCGAGGCGGTGTAGGCGATGTCGCACACCAGCGCGACCTCGGCGCCGCCGCCCAGGCAGCTTCCCCGCACCGCCGTGACGGTGACCTTCTTCGTGGCCAGCAGCGCCCGCACGACGGAGTGGAACTCGGAGAGCATCGAGTGCACCTTGTCGGGAGTGTGCTCGGCCACACTCACGCCGGCGGAGAAGTGCTTCTCCGAGCCCGCCAAGATGAGGATGCTCACGTCGTCGCGAGTCTCGACCTGCTCCAGCGCCGCGCGCAGCTCGTTCATCATGGCCATGTCGATGATGTTGAGCGGCGGGCTAGCCAGGGTCAGCCGCGCAACCGGCGGTTGGAAGTCGAGCGCGATCTTGCTGAAGGTTGCGGTCGGTGTGGCCATGAAACTCTCCGATCTCCCCAGCTAGCTGGTCCAGAAGCCCTTGGTGTCGTACTCGCGAATAGCCTTCAGCTCGGTCGCGCTGGGCTCCGCCGTCTGCCCGACCTCAGGCGCCAGGCTCAGCTTCCAGCCAGTGTTGGCCAGGACGTCATCCGGCGCGACTCCGGGATGCACCGAGGCCAGGTACGCCTCGCCGTCCTCGCGGAAGCGCAGGATGGCCTTCGAAGTGATGACCGCCACCGGGCCGCCGCGCGGCAGGCCCACGCGCCGGCGCCAGCCCGCACCTTCGCCGTTCCCCGGGCTGGTGATATAGCCGACGCGCGCGGGCAGCCGGTGCTTTGAGTGCTCTAGCAGGACGACAAAGCGTTTGGCCAGAGCGGCGATGTCGCAGGCCCCGCCGGAGCCGGGGAGGCGGACGAACCGGTCGTTAGTCGTTGGTCGTTGGTGGTTGGTCGAGCCGATCTGGGTGGAATTCAGATTGCCGTAACGGTCAACCTCCGCCGCGCCCAGGAAGCCCAAGTCCACCCGCCCGGACTGCAGCAGGCTCATCACTCCCAGCATGTCCAGGCACTGGGTGGCGCCGAGGAGGTTGGGCGGGTCGGCCATGGTGTAGATCAATTCGGGCGCGGGCGTCGTGCGGATCACCCCGTTCTCGAAGACACCAACAGCGTTGGGTGCGTGGGTGCGCTTGGCTACCACGAAGGCGATGAGCGGCAGCCGCATGCCCACGAACACCACCTCGCGGTCGCGGATCTCGCGCGCCGCGGCGCACACCATCAGCTCGTTGAGAGAGTAGCGCGTGCTCTTCGCGATGTTGGCGGTGGAGGTCGCCATTGTGGCCCGTCTTCGCAGGCTACTCGCCTCTAGCTCCTAGCTAGTATCTAGGGGCTAGCAGCTACAGATTGATCGCGCTCTTGCGCACTTCGCCGATGCTGGCCAGCGGGTCGCGCGCGCCTTCCTTGGGCGCGATCCAGTTCTTCTCGCTGGCGATGATCTCCAGCAGCAGCTTCTTGTCCTCGGCCGTGGGCATGAAGTCGTTCCAGCGCTGCTGGTATTCCTTCTCCTCCAGCGGTTCGCCGCTCTGGGGATGGAACTTCTGCCCCGCCCAACGCCCAATGGCGCGGTTGAACTTGATGTGCGGGGCATAGAGCTTGGGCTCACCCGCCTTCAGCACCCCGTTGAAGCGCTCGATCAGCCCGGCCACCTCCTCGTGGTAGAGGTGGCGGTTGTAGTCGTTGATGTCATCGAGGTCGGGCTCGGTTGTGTTCTTGGGCTCGTCGTAGCGTCCCTTCACGCCCCACACGTAGGCCCAGTGCGCGGAGGAGGAATGATCGGTGCCGAAGAGGTCGTGGGAGCAGGAGATCCACTTGTTCAGGTACTTCTGCAGCAGCCACGCCGGGATGACGCCCGCCTTCACGATGCGAGCCAGGCCGTCGTTGCCGGTGCCCATGTGGAACGCCTCCTCGCGCAGCATGTAGGACATGGAGCGGCCCAGGGGCGCGAAGGCGGAGTACTTCAGCATCTGCAACTGGAACTTGCCATCGCGATCCACGAAGTCGGTGTAAGTGAAGAAGTCGAGCCAGTTGTCGACGTCCACGTTGAAGGCGCCCAGCAGGCGCTGGTTCTCGAAGGCGCGGCGCTCCAGCAGCTTCTGCGCTTCCACCTTGCCGGAGGCGCCGAAGAAGTCCACCAGCAGGGCGCACATCTGCCAGCCGTGGCGCATCTCCTCGATCATGACGCGGGTGAGCGCCTTGCGGTCCCAGTCCGTGGGCGCGCTCTCGAACAGGTGGCGCTGCTGCTCCACCGAGGCGAATTCGGTGTCGCCCTGGTAGACGATCATGTTGAGCAGGGCGTCGCGCATCTGCTGCGTGGGGATCTGGCGCACGTTCTCCCACTTCTTGCGTCCCTGGAAGGAGCCGAACTGGATCTCGTCGGTCTCGATGGCGCCGTAGAGGGTGTCGAAATGGAAGGCGCGGATGTCGTCGGTGTCCACCCCGATCTCCTTGCGCCAGTCGTTGAACATTCCCACCCAGTCGCTGAAGCTTCCGATCTTGAAGACTTTTCCTGGCATGATGACCTCGACTCCTAAGCCCGGTATCCCAGTTCGGGGGCGAGCTTGGTCTTGCTCTTGACGAAGGTGCCGTTGCCGCGCGCGATCTCGCGCTGCTCGGAGTCGTAGAGCACCGACTCCGCGATGAAGAAGCTGCCGCCCTTGTGCACGACGGTGCCCACCGCCCGCATCTCCCCGCCGGAGATGGGCCGGATCAGGTAGACGCTGAAGGTCGCGGTCAGGACAAAGAAATCGTCCACCAGGGAGTTCACCGCGAAGAACGCGGCGTCGTCCATGGCCTTGAAGTACACCGAGCCGTGGGCCGCGCCCGCGGCGTGGAAGAACTTCTCCTGGATGGGGATCACCACCTCGGCCGCGCCGTGCGACACCTTCATGCGGGGCGCGTAGTACTGGTTGATGGGCGCCACCGCGTACATCTTCTCCAGCATGCGGTAGTGCCCTTCCCGGCCGTGTGCGTGCTCGCTCATAGACTCAACCACACCGTCTTGAGCTCGGTGTAATGCTCGATGGCGTGCGCGCCCAGCTCCCGCCCGAAACCCGACTGCTTGAAGCCGCCGAAGGGCAGGGCCGCGTCCATGACGCCGTAGGTGTTGATCCACACCGTGCCCGCTTTCAGCCGGCGCGAGAGCGCGTGCGCTTTCTTGACGTCGCGCGTCCAGATGGCGGCGGCCAGGCCGTAGACGTTGCGGTTGGCCAGCTCGGCCACCTGCTCGATGTCGTCGAAGCCGAGGGTGGCCAGCACCGGCCCGAAGATCTCCTCCTGCGCGATCTTCATCTCGTTCTTGACCCCGCCGAAGATGGTGGGCTCGACGAAATATCCCTTGTCGCCGTTGACGGCGGCGCGCTTGCCCCCGGCCAGTAGCTGCGCCCCTTCCTTCTGCCCCGCCTCGATGTAGCCCAGGATCTGCTTCATCTGCTCCTGGCTGACGATGGCGCCCAGGCGGGTCTTGGGATCGAGTGGGTCGCCGGGCTGGAGCTTCTTGGCGCGCTCCACCAGCTTGCCCAGGAACTCGTCCTGCACCTTGGATTCGACGAACAGGCGCGAGCCCGCGCAGCACACCTCGCCTTTGCCGTAGAAGATGCCGTTGATGGCGCCCTTCACGGCGCTGTCCAGGTCGGAGTCGGCGAAGACGATGTTGGGCGACTTACCGCCCAGCTCCAGGGTGATGCGCTTCAGGGTGTCGGCGGCGGAGCGCATGATCTCCTTGCCGACCGCGGTCGAGCCGGTGAAGGCGACCTTGTCCACCCCGGGGTGGCGCACCAGCGCCGCGCCCGCTTCCGGTCCCCCGGTTACGATGTTGATCACGCCCGCAGGAAGCCCCGCCTCCTGGCACAATTCACCGAAGCGCAGCGCGGTGAGCGGCGTCTGCTCCGCCGGCTTGAGCACCACGGTGCAGCCGCAGGCCAGCGCCGGGCCCAGCTTCCACGAGGCCAGCAGCAGCGGGAAGTTCCAGGCCACGATGGCGCCCACCACCCCCACCGGCTCGCGCAGGGTGTAGGTGAAGGCGCTCTCGAAGGTGTTGACCGTCTCGCCCTGGATCTTGGTGGCCCAGCCGGCGTAGTAGCGGAAGACGTCGGCCACCATGGGCATGTCCACGTAGCGGGATTCGAAGATGGGCTTGCCGTTGTCGAGCGTCTCCAGCTCGGCCAGCTCCTCGATGTTGTTCTCGATGAGGTCGGCGAGCTTCCAGAGGAGGCGCCCGCGCTCGCTGGCGGAGAGCGAGCGCCACGCCCCCTTCCCCGAAGCCTCGAAGGCCTTGCGGGCCGCGGCCACGGCGCGATCCACGTCGGCGGCGCCGCCTTCGGCGATGTCGGTCAGCGTCTCGGCGGTGGCGGGATTGACGGTAGCGAAGCGCTTGCCGCTCGCCGCCTCCACCCACTCGCCGCCGATGAGCAGCTTACCGGGCTTCACTTGTGCTTTGGTAGCAGTCAGCATCTAAGTCCTCGATTCCGACACCGCGCGCGAGATCCTTCGCTGCGCTCAGGATGACGCCGGCGGACTCCCGCTCTCCTCGCTCACGCCCGCCAGGCAGCGTCACTTCGCCGTGAACGTCGCCGGGCGCTTGTCCACGTAGGCGGCCAGGCCCTCCTTGGCGTCCTCGCTCTGGAAGAGGAGCTGCTGGTTCTCGCGCTCCACCGCCAGCGCCGACTCCATGGGGATCTCCCACCCGGTCTGCACTGCGCGCTTGATGCGGCCCACCGCCTTGGCCGCCTTGTTGGGCGGGCAGAACTGGCGGGCGTACTCCAGCACGTTGTCCATGAAGTTCTCGCGCTCGAAGATGTCGTTGACCAGACCCAGCTCGCGGGCCTCCTCGAAGCTGAAGGTGTTGCCGGTGACCATGAGCTCGATGGCCTTCGACTTGCCCACGATGCGCGACAGGCGCTGCGTCCCGCCGGTACCCGGCAGCACGCCCAGGTTGACCTCGGGCAAGCCGATCTTGCCGGCGTCCTTGCGCGCGATGCGCAGGTCGGCGGCCATGGCGATCTCCAGCCCGCCGCCCACGGTGTGCCCGTTGAGCGCTGCGATCACCAGCTTGGGCGTGTGCTCCAGGCGAAGCAGCATCTCGTTGGCGTGCAGGCAGAAGAAATATTTGAAGGTGGGGTCCACGCTGGAGAGCATCTTGATGTTGGCCCCGGCGGAGAAGAACTTGTCGCCCGCGCCCGTCAGCACGATCACGTAGACGTCATTGTCCATGCGCGCCTGCAGGATGGCGTCGTCGAGCTGGCGGTTCATCTCGTAGGTGTAGGTGTTGGCCGGGGGATCGTCCATGGTGATGATGCCCACGCCCGCATCCTTGCGGTAATGGACCAGTCGCTTCGTGGCGGTTTCGGTGCTGGCTGCCATGTCAGGCTCCTCGTATCGTGTTGGAATTCGAAATCACTGCTGGGACCGCGGGCCTGCGCGACGGGCCGTCGGAGCGGACCGTACCCCGCGCAAGAAGATGTCTCCCATCTGCCGGGCCAGGACCTGGGCATCGCCGTCCAGGCGCGGCTTGTACCAGGTATAGAGCCAGTTCATCATGCCGAACAGGCTGAGGACCGCGATGCGACCTTCGACCCCGCTGCGCTTGGCTGATTCTACCCCTTGGCAGCGCTTCAGGTCGTCCAGCAGGCCCAGGCACAGGCGGTAGTACTCGCGCTTGAGCGCCCGCACTTCGCTGCCGTAGCCGTTCTTGAGCACCTCGTCCTCGTGGGAGAGCACCTTCATGGCCGCTTGCTGCGCCAGGAAGTACTCCAGGTGGTTCTGGATGAAGAGGCGCAGGCGCTGGGCCGGGTCTTCCACGCCCGCCAGCCGCTCGCGCAGCCGCTCCATGA
>DATIWW010000241.1:0-6307 GCA_035519175.1 Terriglobales bacterium | reverse complement strand
TGGGGAAGCGGTCGTAGCCGTGGAGCCGCGCGATCTCTTCGATCAGGTCGATCTCGCGCTCCACGTCCAGCCGCCAGGTGGGGGCTTCGGCCGTCAATTCCGCCGGCTCGTCCAGGATGGCGGGCGTGCGCGCGCCCTTGGCCGCCTTCGCCGGCTTGCCGGCCGCCACCGTGAAGCCCAGCTTCTCCAGGATGCGCTCGATCTCGTCGCCGGGAATGTCCTGCCCCAGGATGCGCCGCACCTCGCTGTGGCGCAGGCGCACGTGCCGCGGCACCAGCTTCCGGGCCAGCACGTCGATCTCGCCGCCCTCCAGCTCGCCGCCCGCGCTTTCCAGGATGAGTTGCGCCACGCGCGCGCACGCCGGCGCGGTCGCGCCCACGTCGGCGCCGCGCTCGAAGCGGTGCGAGGCGTCGGTGTGCAGGCCGTGCCGCCGCGCCGTCTTGCGCACCGACACCGGATCGAACCACGCCGCCTCGATGAGCACGTTCTTCGTGCGCTCGGTGATCATGGTGTCGAAGCCGCCCATCACCCCGGCCAGCCCCACCGGGCGGTGGGCGTCGGCGATGACCAGGTCGTCCTTCGAGAGCTTGCGCTCCACCCCGTCGAGCGTCTTCAGGGTCTCGCCCGGCTTGGCGCGCCGCACGATGAGCTTGTGGCCTTCGAGCAGATCCAGGTCATACGCGTGCGTGGGATGCCCCATCTCCAGCAGGGTGTAGTTGGTGGCGTCGGCGACGTTGTTGATGGGCCGCGACTCCAGGAGTTCCAGCCGCTCGGCGACTGCCCTGGGTGATGCCTTGATCGTCACCCCGCGCACGATGCGCGCGGAAAAGCGCGCGCACAGCTCCGGGTCCTTGATCTCGATCGAGAATTCGGGCTTGCCCAAGGCCCGAGGCAGCTTGGCCGCCAGCGGCTTCAGTTCGGCGTTGTAGATGGCGGCGCACTCCCGCGCCACGCCGTAGTGGTTCATGGCGTCCACGCGGTTGGTGGTGATCTCCATTTCGAAGACCGTGTCCGCACCCGACCCGCTCACGCCTTCCACCGCCAGGCCCGCGCGCGTCAGGTCCTGGGCGAGCTTCCGCTCGTCGGCCTTCACGTCGACAAACTCGCGCAGCCAGTTCGGAGAAATCTTCATATCTACTTAACCGCCGAGATCGCCGAGGACGCCGAGCCAATCAAGAATCATTTCAAACGTTCTCTGCGATCTCGGCGTGCTCGGCGGTAAAACCTATCCAAATTGCTCCAAGAACCGCACATCCCCCTGGAACAACAACTGGATGTCGTCGATGCCGTACTTCAGCATGGCCACCCGGTCCGCGCCCATGCCGAAGGCGAAGCCGGAGACCTTGGCCGGGTCGTAGCCGTTCTCGCGCACGAACTCGAAGACGTTGGGGTCCACCATGCCGCAGCCCAGCAACTCGATCCACCCGCTCTGCTTGCAGGTGCGGCAGCCCTTCCCGCCGCAGAAGATGCAACTGAACGCCACCTCCGCGCTGGGCTCGGTGAAAGGGAAGAACGACGGCTGGAAGCGCGTCTTCACGCTCGACCCGAACAGCGCCTTCATGGCGTGGTCCAGCGTCCCCTTCAGATCGCTGAAGGTGATGCCGGTGTCGACCGCCAGGCCCTCCACCTGGTGGAACATGGGCGAGTGGCTGGCGTCGGGCGCGTCGTGGCGGTGGATCTTGCCGGGGATCACCACCCGCACCGGAGGCTTCTGCCGCTGCATGGTGCGGATTTGCACCGGCGAAGTGTGCGTGCGCAGCAGCAGCCGCTCCCGCGCCGGCTTGGCCTCCTGCCCCGCCAGGAAGATGGTGTCCTGGGTGTCGCGCGCGGGGTGCTCGGCGGGGAAGTTCAGCGCCTCGAAGTTGTAGTAGTCGCTCTCGATCTCCGGGCCCTCGGCCACCGAGTAGCCCATGGCGCGGAAGACGCCGCAGATCTCGTTCATGGTGCGGATGACCGGATGCTCCGCCCCCAGCGGCCGCCGCACGCCCGGCAGCGTGACATCCACGCGCTCGGCATCGAGCCGCGACTTGGCGCCCGCGCCGTGGGCGCGCGCCTGCGCCGCTTCCACCGCTTGCTCGACTAAAGGCTTCAGCTCGTTCACCCGCCGCCCCACTTCGCGCTTGGCCTCTGCCGGCGCCGCCTTCAGCCACAGGTCGTTGACCTGGGTGAGGATGCCGTTCTTGCGCGCCAGCCAGCGGTCGCGGAACATCCGCCACTCCGCCTCGCTCGCGACCTGCGCCGCTTCGCTTTCCAGCGCCGACAGCAGCTCGCGCACGGCCGCGTCCAGCGCCGCCGCCGACCAGTCCGCGAGTTTGGGGACGGAGTACATAAAGGCCCGTACTCTTTTACCAGAAAAGCGGCCCCGGCAGTTCCCAAAGGAACCGCCCAGACCCCTGCTTGGCTGAATGCTGAGTGCTGAATGCTGAGTGCTGACTGCTGCGTGCGCGCTTACGCTGCGCCGGCGCCGGCGGCCTTGGCCTGCTCCGCCAGGCTCTTAAAGCCGGCGGGGTCCTTGACCGCGAGTTCGGCCAGGATCTTGCGGTCCAGCTCCAGCCCCGCCTTCTTCAGCCCGCTGATGAAGCGGCTGTAGGAGAGGCCGTGCTCGCGCGCCGCCGCCCCGATGCGCACGATCCACAGCGCGCGGTACTGGCGCTTCTTCTGCCGCCGCCCGCTGAAGGCGAACTTCAGCCCGCGCTCCGACGATTCCTTGGCGAACTTGTAGAGCTTGGATTTTCCTAGGTAGTAGCCGCTGGCGCGCTCCAGATACTTCTTGCGCTTGGCGCGGCGCTTGGTCCCGCGTTTGACTCTGGGCATGGGTGGCTCCTTTTTTGGCCGTCAGCCATCAGCCGTCAGCTCTCAGGCTAATCCGCCTGACTCCTGACACCTGACTACTGACTCCTTCTCGTTCAGCGGCTGGAGGCAGGATCAGAAGCCTCTTCGCTCGCTTGTGAGCTTTCAGCCATCAGCCTCCAGCCGTCAGGAAAAGCTCTTCCTGATCGCTGATGGCTGACCGCTGACGGCTCCTAGTACGGAATCATCCGCTTGATCTTGGCGGAGTCCGCCTTCGAGACCAGCGTGTCGATATCGAGATGCCGCTTGCGCTTGGTCCCCTTCGAGGTCAGGATGTGGCGCGAAAAGGCCTTGCCGCGCTTGATCTTGCCGCCGGCGGTCTTGCGAAAGCGCTTCTTGGCGCCACTGTGCGTCTTCAGCTTGGGCATAAATCTTCCTCGAACTCTTTCTCTGGCATTGCTGCGGAGGCGGCGCTAGCCCGCGGCCTGGGCCTTCTTGCCCGGGGCCAGGATGGCGTGCAGCGTGTTGCCCTCCTGGCGCGGCCGGAACTCCACGATGGCGCGCTCACCCACTTCCTTGATCAGCCGCTCCAGGATCTCGCGACCCAGGCTGGTGCGCGTCATCTCCCGTCCCCGGAAGAAGACCGTCACCTTCACCTTGTCGCCCTCATCCAGGAAGCGCAGGATGTGGTTCTTCTTGGTCTCGTAGTCGTGGTCGTCCACGTTGATGCGGAACTTGACCTCTTTGACGACGATGACCTTCTGGTGCTTCTTGGCCTCGCGCTCCTTCTTTTCCTGCTGGTAGAGGAATTTCCCGTAGTCCATGATGCGGCACACCGGAGGCTGCGCGGTGGGCGAGATCTCTACCAGGTCGAGGTTCTTTTCGCGGGCCAGCTTGAGCGCCTCGAAGGGCTGCATGATCCCGATCTGCTGGCCTTCGTCGCCGATGACGCGGATCTCCCGCGCCCGGATGCGCTCGTTCATGCGGATAAAACGCTTGTCGATACCGTCCTCCGGAGAATTGCAGAGCTGTGAAGCTCGAAAATTATAGCATGCCCCCCTCCCATCGGGTCAGCGGGCGGTCAGTCGACCGGCCAGCACCGGACGGGACCGGGGATGGTCTTGATGACTGGCTGAGGGAAGAGACTGACCTCAACTGGATAGGCGACCGCCGAGGGCCAGCGGGTAGGGAGCCCCTTGTAGCCGCTGCACACCGGCACGCGAGCATCTTCCAAGTTGAGCTTCTTTCGGACCTGCTCCCAGCAGGCGGCTTTCTCCCTGTAGAGGTCGCAATCGAACGCGACCACGCGCAGATATTTGAGCGAGATTCGTCCATCGGCAGCGCGCTCGACGCGCATCCGGTTAAAGGGTGAAGGCTGGACTTTCCTGTTCACGAACTTCGAATCGTACCCCGAATCCTCGAAGACCTTCTTCCCCGTCCTGGCGTCGTAGACAACAAACGGCATCCCGCCATCTCTGCCGTCATCCGCGTCAAAGAACACCAAATTCCCTTTGACTCCCTTGAGGCCCCCACTCCACTCCTGCCCTTCGATCACCCTCTCCTCAGGCCCATGAGACCGGTCGCATACCGGGGAAGCTCCTCCTTCTTTGACAGGCAGGATGGCCAGCCACTCCGTGCCCTTTTCCCATTCCTCGCCGTATTCCTTGACCATCAAAGTCGAGTAAGAGTAGCAGACGAGCTTTTTTCGATACCTTCTGAATTGAGAAGGGCCGAAGTCCACGACTTGCTTCCTGATTGGCACGTCGAAGGAGTCCGTCAGCGGAGCGGCGCCGAATCCCTCAGCAAGGGCGACCAGCAAGGCCGCGACATACCAAAGAGGTCGCAAAGCATCCCTCCAGCGTTCCCAGCCGCGGTAGCGGCGGCAGAGGGTAGCCCCGGGCGTAAGCCCGGGGAAAGGTTCGGGAGAAATCCCGCGCGCGACCGGCCCGGAGCCGCAGGCGACGGGCGAAGGGAGCGCGCCCGCGCCCCAATTCACCCGATGACCCGATGATCCGATGGCCCGATCGCCCCCGCCAGCCCGTCCTCAGTCACCGCCTCAATCTTCGCGCGGACCCACTGGTTCGCCGCGTGCCGCCCGCGCAGCCGCAGCTTCAGATAATTGTCGCTCAGCGCCTCGGTCCAATCGCCATCCGAAACATTGAGCGTGATCGCCTCGAGCGTCCGCCCCACGAACCCCTTCCGGAACTCCAGGTTCTTCTCCGCCGCCAGTTCGCGCAGCACCCGGTTGCGCTCCCGCGCCACCTCCACCGCCACCTGCTGCGGCAGGGCCGCGCTCGGCGTCCCCGGCCGCGAGGAATAAGTGAACACGTGCAGGTAGGTGAAGGGCAGGGAAGCGATGAAAGCGCGGTTGTCCTCGAAATCCTCGTCGGTCTCTCCGGGAAACCCCACCATCACGTCCGCCCCGATGGCCGCGGCCGGCATGGCCGCGCGGATCTTGCGCACCCGCTCGGCGTAATGCCAGGGGCGGTACTTGCGGTGCATGGCGCGCAGAATGCGGTCGCTACCCGTCTGCAGCGGGACGTGCGCGTGCCGCGCCACCCGCGGCGACGCCGCCATCAGCCCGATCAGCTCGTCCGACCAATCCATGGGCTCGACCGAACTCAGCCGCAGCTTCTCCAACTCCGTCTCCTCCAGCATCGCATGCACCAATTCCTCGAAGCGCGACTCCGGCTCCAACTCCCGCCCCCAGCGTCCCAGGTTGATGCCCGAGATCACCACCTCGCGATAGCCCGCGGCCACCAGCGCCCGCACCTGCCGCAGCACGTCGTCCAAAGGCAGCGAGCGGCTCTGCCCGCGCACGGAGGGGATGATGCAGAAGGAGCAGCGGTTGTCGCAGCCGTCCTGCACCTTGAGGTTGGGGCGGGTGTGATCGGCGCCGGCGCCGAAGACGGGCGCGGCCATGAGCTGCGTGTGGGCGAAGATGTCGCCGACGAAGGTGGGCGCCGGCCCCACCACCTGCGCCAGCGGCACAAATCCTCCCGTCGCGATCTCCGCCACCCGATGCTTGTGGGAGTTGCCCACCACCCAGGAGACGCCCTCCAGCGCAGCCAGTTCCTGGGGCGCGCGCTGCGCGTAGCATCCGGTCACCAGGATGCGGCAGGCGGGGTTCTCGCGGTGGATGCGGCGGACGGCGGCGCGCACGTCGCGGTCGGCCGAAGCCGTCACGGTGCACGAGTTCAGCACCACCACCCCGGCCTCGTCGGCGCGCGCGGCCCGCGTCAGCCCGCATCCCTTCAACTCGTGCTCCAGGGCGGCGCCGTCCGCCTGCGTCGCCCGGCAGCCGAAATTCTCCACGTAGAAGCTGGTCACGAGGCGTATTATAGCAATCAGAGATTTGGGGTTTTTCGCAGCCGCGGTTCCATGGGCTGCCGGTCCTCACACCCCGCAAGCGGGCACTTGCGGTTCACGACTCTCCCTGGAGGCCGCCATGAAGCGCCGCATCCTTCTCGTCGACGACGATCTCACCGTCCTGCTCACCCTGAAGGCGGTGCTGGAG
>DATIWW010000240.1:0-3277 GCA_035519175.1 Terriglobales bacterium | reverse complement strand
TTCCCCCAGCCGCCGCACCTCGGCGTAGGGATTGGAGAGCAGGCGCGCGATCTGGTTCTCCAGGGTGCGCGCGTTCACGATCTCGCCCAACGAGGTGTTGGTCCCGAGCGGCAGCAGGTAGCGCGAGATGTCGAAGGCGCGCGCCTTCAGGGTGCGCTCGTAGGCCTCGGGTTTCATCTCGTCCGGGCGGGGCGTGCGCCCGCGCAGGTGCTCGAACATCGCCTGGGAAAAGTGCTCGTACTCGGCGAAGAGGAAGTCCAGGGTCTCGCGATAGAGCTTGGCGGCCGCGGCATCGGCGAAGTCGGGCACGTGGTAGCCGCTCTTCTTGAAGTCCTGGTAGCGGGTGGAGCGCTCCTGGCCGTCCCAGCGCTGCTCGTCCACCAGGATGATGGCCGCCAGGATGGAGAGGCGCTCGATGGCCAGCGCCAGGTGCGCCAGGTCGGCGATGGAGCGGTGGCCGTACTGGAAGTAGAAGGTGTTGAGGAACTTCTCCGCCTTCTGCTCGCTGATCTCGCGCAGCGACTCCTTCATGGAGAGCGCCGAGCGCGAGTACTTGGCCATGGCGTAGGCCTGGACTTCCGGTTCCACGCCGTGCACGGCGAAGACTTCGATGCTGGGTTCGGGATTCTTGGTGTCGGCCATGCTCTCGAGCGCCATCCTACTGCGGCGCGCGGAAATCGTCCACGCGCTCTTTTCAATCGTCCCTTCGAGACTGGTTCCCAGATTTGCCGCTTACCCAGGACTTCGTCCTGGGCAGCCGACCCGGCTGTGCCAGCCCCGCAGGGGCGCTTGCCAATAGCCCAGCACGAAGTGCTGGGACTTGGCCTAGCAAAGGATCCCAGTCCCGTAGGGACGATTGAAAGCAAAGCACCCGCCCTGCGTCGCCCTTCCCCGCCCTTCCTGACCGTGCGAAAATGGAATCTCCCATGCCCCCCGCGAAGAGCGCCGCCATCACCGACAAGGCCGTGGAAGAGCACGGCCTCTCCACCGCCGAGTACCAGAAGATCGTCAAGCTGCTGGGCCGCACGCCCACCCTCACCGAACTCGGCATCTTCAGCGTGATGTGGAGCGAGCACTGCTCCTACAAGTCCTCGCGGGTGCACCTGCGGCGCCTGCCCACACGCAGCAAGCGCGTGCTGCAGGGACCGGGGGAGAACGCCGGCATCATCGACATCGGCGAGGGCTGGGCCTGCGCTTTCAAGATCGAGTCGCACAACCATCCCTCGTTCATCGAGCCCTTCCAGGGCGCGGCCACCGGGGTGGGCGGCATCCTGCGCGACATCTTCACCATGGGCGCGCGCCCCATCGCCATCATGGACTCGCTGCGCTTCGGCCCGCTGGCGCCCGCTCCCGGGCAGAAAGAAGACGCTGAAGTCCGCCGCAACCACTCCATCCTGGAGGGCGTGGTCAGCGGCATCGCCAGCTACGGCAACTGCTTCGGGGTACCCAACCTGGGCGGCGAAACCAAGTTCGAGCCCTGCTACTCGCGCAATCCCCTGGTCAACGCCTTCGCCCTGGGCCTGGTGCGCCGCGACCAGATCTTCTACGCGCGCGCCGCCGGCGAAGGCAATCCCGTGATCTACGTGGGCGCCAAGACCGGGCGCGACGGCATCCACGGCGCCACCATGGCCAGCGAGGAGTTTTCCGCCACCTCCCAGGAGAAGCGCCCCAACGTCCAGGTGGGCGACCCCTTCCTGGAGAAGCTGCTGCTCGAGGCCTGCCTGGAGGCCATGCAGACGGGCGCGGTGGTGGGGATCCAGGACATGGGCGCGGCCGGCCTGACCTGCTCCACCTGCGAGATGGGCGGGCGCGGCGGCGTGGGCATCGAGATCGAGCTCGACCGCGTCCCCCAGCGCGAGACCAGGATGTCCGCCTACGAGATCATGCTCTCCGAGTCCCAGGAGCGCATGCTGCTGGTGGCCGAGCAGGGGCGCGAGCAGGAGGTCTTCCAGGTCTTCGAGAAGTGGGGGCTGGACGCGGTGACCGTGGGGCGCGTCACCAAGGACGGCAAGCTGCGCGTGCGCGAGCACGGCAAGGTGGTGGCCGAGATCCCCAACGCCGCCCTCACCGACGATGCTCCCGTGTACAAGCGCCCGCTGGAGCGCTGGGAGCCGCCGGTGGAGCGCGAGATGCCGGAATCGGTCGAACTGGCCGCGCCCGGCGCCGACCTCACCGAAAATCTGAAGCGCCTGCTGGCCTCGCCCAATGTCTGCTCCAAGCGTTGGGTACACGAGCAGTACGACTCCATGGTGCAGATCAACACCGTGGAGGGCCCCGGCGGCGACGCCGGGGTGGTGCGGGTGAAGGGCACGGAGCGCGGGCTGGCCATCGCGCTCGACGGCAACAGCCGCTGGTGCTACCTCGATCCCCGGCTGGGCGCCATGCACGCCGTCGCCGAGGCCGCCCGCAACGTGGCCTGCACCGGGGCCACGCCCGTGGCCGCCACCAACTGCCTCAACTTCGGCAATCCCGAGAAGCCGCACATCCTGTGGCAGTTCTCCCAGGTGGTGGACGGCATGACCGCCGCCTGCGAGGAATTGGAAGTCCCCATCACCGGCGGCAACGTCAGCTTCTACAACGAGACCCTGGGCGAAGGCATCTATCCCACCCCGGTGCTGGGCGTGGTGGGGATTCTCGAGAACCTCGACCGCGTGATGAAGCCCGGCTTCCGCGCCACCGGGCGCAGCGTGCTCTTGCTGCGCGTCTGCGAGCCCGGCGATCCCACCGACGCGCTCGCCGAGTTCGGCTCCTCCGAATACGCCAAGGAGGTGCTGGGCGCGCTCTGGGGCTTCCCGCCCGCGCTCGAACTGGAAAAAGAAGCCGCGCTGCAGAAGTGCCTGGTGGAAATCATCGCCGCCGGGCTGGTCGAATCCGCCCACGACTGCAGCGAAGGTGGTGCAGCCGTCACCCTGGCGGAGTGCGGCTTCGCTCGCGGCGTGGGCGCCCGCATCGGGTTGCCCGGCAACGACTTACCGGCGGAGTGCGTGCTCTTCGGCGAGGACGCCAGCCGCATCGTGGTTTCCTGCGACCCAAAGAACGTCCGGCGAATCCAAGAAACTGGGGTAAGATACGGCGTGGTCGCGGACCTGGTCGGGGAAACGGTTCCTGAAAAATTTCAGATCACTGTGGATAACCAGCCAGTCGTGTCCGCGACGTGGCCCATGGCCTTGCGGGTGTGGATTTCCTTGCCGTCACTGGTGGAGATGCCGGCAGACTCCTGACCGCGGTGTTGCAGCGCGTAGAGTCCGAGGTACGCCAGTTTGGATGCTTCGGGGTG
>DATIWW010000239.1:0-2265 GCA_035519175.1 Terriglobales bacterium | reverse complement strand
CAGCAGGGCGCCGATTCCGCCCAGGAAGTGCTCTTTCTCGATCGGGCACCCGGTGATGTTCAGGTCCACCTTCACCACCTCGTGCAGCGCTCTCGCCGGCGCGGAATCGTACTCCTTGCCCGCCGCGCCGTAGACTTCCTCCAGCATGGCTGCGCGGTCGGCGCCGCGATCCATCGCCGCCACGCCGCCCCATACCGCGCATGTGCCCAGCGCCACCAGCGCTTTCGAGCGCTTGCGGATCGCCAGGAGCGTTTCTTCGTCGCGCCTGCTGAGGACCGCCCCTTCCACCAGGGCAATGTCCAGCGGGCAGTCCGTCTGGTTATCCGACGAGGCCATCAGGAAATCGCGGATATCGATCAGGGCGACGACATCCATCAGCCGGTCCTCGCAGTTCAAGATGACGAGCTGATCTCCCGCACAGCCGGTTAATCCAAAAATGCCCACGGTTGGTTTGCTCATCAGATCATCTCCGGCAGGTTGATCGCGTCCCAGTAGGTGAAGATGGGCCCTTGCAGGCAGGTGTACTTGTATCCGATGCTGCAATGCCCGCACTTGCCCACGCCGCACTTCATGCGCCGCTCGAGCGACATCAGGATGCGGTTCTTGGGAAAGCCCAGGTCGAGCAGGCGCTGCAGGATAAACCTGTAGACCACCGGCGGCCCGCACACCGCCGCATACGTGCGCAGCGGGTCGATCTTGGCATGGTCGAAGAGCGCCGGCAGCAGGCCCACGTGGTTCTTCCAGGTGCCGCCCGGGTCGGCATCCACGGTGAGCAGGCAGTTGATATCGGTGCGGTCCACCAGGGCGGTCAGCTCTTCGCGGAAGAGCATGTCCTCGGGCCGCTTGGCGCCGTACATGAGGGTGATGTTGTTGAACTTGTCGCGGTGATCCAGCGCGTACCACAGCAGCGACCGCAGGGGCGCCATGCCCAGACCGCCGGCGGCCAGCAGCACGTCGTTGCCCATGATCTCCTGCATGGGATAGCCGTTGCCGTAGGGCCCGCGCACGCCCACCACGTCGTTGGTCCGCAGCCGGTAGAGGGCGTTGGTGACGCGCCCCACGCGCCGCACGCACAGCTCCAGCACCTCGGGGCGCGAGGGCGAGGAGGAGATCGAGATGGGCATCTCCCCGGCGCCGGGAACGCTCAGCATGATGAACTGGCCCGGCTGGTGGCGGAAGGTGTGCGCCAGGTGGTCTTCCAGGAAGCGCAGGGTGAACAGGTGGTTGTTGTCCACCATCTTGTAGATGCGCACGATCCGCGCCATGTGCGGCTGGTACGGGTTGTCGCTCAGGACGGGATGGTAGGAGGTGACTTCATCGGCTAGCAACATCTTGCACCCTCCGCAGACTGTCGATCACCTGGACCGCGTCGATCTTCACCGGGCAGGCGCTGATGCACCTGCCGCAGCCCACGCAACTGGGCCGGCCGTATTCCGCCACGAAGCCGCGCTGCTTGTGATAGAACCGGAACTTGATGCGGCTGGCGCGGGTGCCGCGGAAGTTCTCGCCGCTGGCCACCTGCGCGTGGCTGGCGAAGAGGCAGGAGTCCCACAGGCGCGCCCGCTTGCCGGCCCGCGAACCGAGCTCCACGTCGTCGGCCACATCGTAGCAGTAGCAGGTGGGACACACCATGCTGCAGCTTCCGCAGGACAGGCACTTCTGCCCCAGCTCGTCCCAGATCTCGCTCTGGTATTCCATCTCGAAGATCTCGGGAAGGTCCCGGATCTCGACATCGAGCTGGAAGGCGCGCCGCTTATCCCAGGAGCGGCGCTTGTAGGCGTCGATGTCTTCGGCGTCCACCGGCTCGAACAGGCTGCCGGTGGCCAGCACCATGTCGTCGCCGAGCGCGGTGCCCACCAGGGCCTGGTAATAGTCGCCGGTGTCGTAGAAGAACAGGTCGAAGCCGTGATCCACGAAGTCGGCGCGCATGGAGCGGCAGAAGCACTGCTCGTCGGGCGTGCAGTCGATGCCGATGATGGCGATGTTCTTGCGCCGAGCCTGGTAGTACGGGTCCTTGTACTTGCCCCCGAACACCCGGTCCAGGATGTTGATGGCGTAAACATCGCAGGCGTGCACTCCGAACAGGATGATGCGCTGATCCAGCCCGTCGGTGTGGGGTACGAAGCCCTCGCCCGGACGATAGCGGAACAGCGTCTCCCGCGGAGGCAGGAAATATTTCTTGGGCGGCAGGATGGTGCGGTTGTATTCCAGGCGCGCGTCCGACCAGCGGGTAAGCCGCTTGAAGGCGTAACCGCCGTCCTGTTC
>DATIWW010000238.1:0-3821 GCA_035519175.1 Terriglobales bacterium | reverse complement strand
TGTCCGGCGGTGTAGATGTAACCATCTAGTGTGGGAGTCGTCGAGACAGGGTTGTGGTAGTTCCACTGCACGTGACCCTCGTTCCAGGAGGGACTCGGGTTCTCGATGCATTGGGTCTTCAGGTGATAGGTCGGAACAATTGGGCTGCCGCCATCGAGGATGCAATCGTTGGGCGGAGGAAAGGCCGGATCACATCCCTGTTGTGTCGGAGATGGTGCATAGAGCGGTGGCTGGCCGGAAGTGGGGTTGAACTGCGAGAGTCCGTCGAAGGAGATATCGGCGTAGTGATTCTGCCGCCAGTATTGGCGCAGCGTCCCGAAGTAGTGATCGAGCCCTCGGTTCTCCTGGGCCATAAAGATGATGTGATTCAGTGCTTGCACGCCCTGAGGTCCCGATGCTCCGAGGTTAGCCTGCGCAGCAGCAACCGCGGGAAAAACGGCAAGGCAGAGCAAGAGCGGAGCGGAGAGTAATCTTCTAATCATGGGTCAAAAACTCCTAGTGGGCTTGCAACCTACGGGTTCTTGAGACGCGGCTTCGATGCAATCTTGCTAGTTCCGGTTGGCGGGAACTTCACGATCGAAGTGGAGATCGGACACCAGCTATGATGAAGGGATGAGCCAGAGCCATTTGTGCCGTAGGATTGCCTGCCTGCAGCCCAGCGCCACCGTGATCCTGGAGCGCTTGGGGATGCTGGAGCGCGTGGTGGCCTGCACCCGGTACTGCGCCGACGTCTGTCCCGAAGTAAAGAAGGGCGGGCGCGCCATCGTCTCCGATTCCTGGACGGCGAAGGCGGAGCAGATCCTGAAGGTGCGGCCGGACCTGGTGATCGCCGCTGTGCCCTACCAGGAAAGAGCGCTGGGCGAGATCCTGAAGGCGGGGGTGCGCTTCCTCGGCCTCGCCCCCAAGAGCCTGGCCGACGTTTATGGCGACATCGCCGCCATCGCCGGCCTCTGCGGAGCGGCCGAACGCGGCGAGCGGGTGATCCGGGCGATGCAGGAAGAGGTCGCTGCGGTTCGCGCCAAGTGTACGTCCGCGGGCCCGCGCCCGCGCGTCTACTGCGAGGAGTGGGGCAAGCCGCTGATCCGCTCGCAACGCTGGGTGGCGGAGCTGGTGGAGGCGGCGGGGGGCGAGTTCCTGGGCGAGTCCGGCAGCCGCACCCTGGCCGGGACCGTCGAAGCCGAAGACCCCGAGGTCATCGTGGCAGCCTGGTGCGGCGCCGGCGACCGCGTCCCTCTGGAGAAGATCGTGCGCGAGCGCGGGTGGGAGGACGTGCGGGCGGTGGTGCAAGGCCGCATCTACTGCATCCGCGACGAGTTCCTGAACACCCCGGCCCCTACGCTGCTGCTGGGGCTGCAGGCCCTGGCCGCCGCCCTCCATCCTGATCGCTTCCCCGCCCCGGAAGGGCTGCGGGCGATCGGCCCGCGCCGGGGCACCGCCCGCGAACATCGCCCGCGCCTGTGATTTAATAGTCCCCGCTATGCCCGCCGCCCCGACCCAAGAAGTCGCCGCCGAGATCGAGAAGCTGGTGGAGAAGGCCTCCTCCGCTGAGGAACTGATGTCGTGGATGGTGAGCCGGCTGCACGAGCGCCTGCTCAAGTACAACTGGGTGGGCTTCTACATGCTGGAGAACCAGCCGGGTAAGGACCCAATGCTGGTGCTGGGCCCTTTCGAGGGCGCCATGACGCCGCACACCCGCATCCCGCTGAACCAGGGCATCTGCGGGGCCGCGGCCTCCAGCGGCCAGACCGTGGTGGTGGACGACGTCAACAAGGACCCGCGCTACCTGGCCTGCTCTATCGAGACCAAGTCCGAGATCGTGGTTCCCATCTTCGTGAAGGGCAAGGTCGTCGGCGAACTCGATATTGACAGCCACTTCCCCGCCGCCTTCGGTCCCGACGACCGCCAACTGGTGGAGCACTGCGCCCGCCTGCTGGGCCGCTACCTGGAGAAGGGCAGCTCCTCCGCGCGATGAAGCCCAAGCAAGTGGTGGCCGCGCTGCTGGTGCGCGAGGACAAGCTGCTCATCTGCCAGCGCACCCGCCACCAGCCCATGCCGCTGAAGTGGGAGTTCCCCGGGGGTAAGGTCGAGGCCGGCGAACACCCCGTCGAGGCCCTGCGCCGCGAGTTGGAGGAGGAGCTGGGCATCCAGGCGCGCATCGGGAAAGAGGTGACGCACCTGCGTTACGACTACAAGAACGGCGGGGCGGTGGAGCTGCAGTTCTTCCGGGTGGATGAATACGCCGGCGAGATCGAGAACCTGGTCTTTCGCGAGGTGCGCTGGGTGGAGCGCGCTGAGCTCCCGCAATACGATTTCCTGGAGGCCGACCTCACCCTGGTGCGCGACCTGGCGGCCGGCAAGCTGCTCTAGCCGCTCAGGCGAACAGCGTCCACAGGTAGCCCGCCGTGAGCAGGATCAGCACTCCCGCTGTGACCCAGGCGACGATGTCGAACAGCCGGGTATTGGTGTGGTCGCCCATCAGTTCCGGCTTGTTGACCAGCAGCAGCATGAAGATGAGCACGAAGGGCAGCACCGCCCCGTTGACCACCTGGGAGGCGATGGTCACCTTGAGCAAGGGGAAGTTGGGCCACAGGATCAGCCCCGCACCCGCCGCGATCAGCACGGTGTAGAGCCAGTAGAAGGCCTTGGCCTCGCCGAACTTCTTGTCCACCCCGGACTCAAAACCCAGGCCTTCGCACACCGTGAAGGCGGTCGAGAGCGGCAGGATAGAGGCCGCGAAGAGCGATGCGTTGAACAATCCGAAGGCGAAGAAGACGTAGGCGTAATCGCCCGCCAGGGGACGCAGGGCCTGGGCGGCGTCGGCGGCGGTCTGGATGTCGCGGTGGCCATGCACGAACAGGGTAGCGGCGCAGGCCACGATGATGAACCAGGCCACGAGGTCGGTGAAGATACACCCGATGACCACGTCCAGCCGGGAGGCGGCGTAGGTCTTCTTGGTGACCCCCTTCTCCACCACCGAGGACTGCAGGTAGAACTGCATCCAGGGGGCGATGGTGGTGCCCACCACGCCCAGCACCATGTAGAGGTAGTCGCGGTTGTCGAAGCTGGAGAGCCGAGGCGGGTTGATGGTGGCCCGGGCCGCCTCTTTCCACGCCGGATGGGCCAATAGCCCGGCCACGATGTAGGTGAAATACACGAACGAGGCGACCAGGAACACCTTCTCCACGCTCTTGTACTGGCCCTTGACCACCAGCAGCCACACGATCACGGCGCACACGGGCACGCTGGCGTACTTGGGGATGCCGAACAATTCCAGGCTGAGGGCGATGCCGGAGAATTCCGCCAGCACGTTGCCAAAGTTGGTCAGCAGGATGCCCAGCATCATGAAGAAGGTGATGCGGAAGCCGAACTCCTCGCGGATAAGGTCGCTGAGCCCCTTGCCGGTGACCGCGCCCATGCGCGAGGCCATCTCTTGCACCACGATCAGGGCCAGGGTGACCGGGATCATGGTCCACAGCAGGGAGTAGCCGAACTGCGCGCCCGCCTGCGAGTAGGTGGTGATGCCGCCGGCGTCGTTGTCCACGTTGGCGGTGATGAAGCCCGGCCCGATCACCGCCAGCAGCAGCAGCAGGCGAGTCTTCCAGTGCCGGAGCCAGCGCGGCCTCTTCATGCGGCGGTTTCCACCTGGATGGATTCCAAAGGCTCCTCAGGATAAACGGGGAGGCGGAATCCCGCCAGACAGGATTTCTTCTTCGCAACCAGCCTTTTGGGATGGTGTCATCCTGAGCGGCTTTAGCTGCGAAGGATCTCGCGGGTAGCGCCGTGGTCCCGGTGACGCGAGATCCCTCTGCGCCAAGGCTCCC
>DATIWW010000237.1:0-11966 GCA_035519175.1 Terriglobales bacterium | reverse complement strand
AACGGCATAGCTGGGTAGCGAAGTTCGGTTGTGATAACCGCTGAATGCATATAAGCGGGAAGCACTCCTCAAGATGAGATCTCCCAACCCGTAAGGGGCAAGAAGGGCCCAGGTAGACCACCTGGTTGATAGGCTGGAAGTGGAAGTCCCGTAAGGGGCGCAGCTTACCAGTACTAATCGCCCGTTCGGCTTGACCATAAAATTTACTTCAGCGCATTTTGTTTTGCGGGCCGCAGAACCTGGCGGCCCCAGACCCGCCGGTCGAACCTGGCCGGCGGCAGTAGATTCCAACCCAATCTGTTCAGTTGTGAGGCGTCGGCCTCACGCTCTTTTCACTTTCCGGTGATCTTACCGCGGGGGTCACACCCGTTCCCATCCCGAACACGGAAGTTAAGCCCCGCAGGGCCGATGTTACTGCGCGGGAAACTGCGTGGGAGAGTAGGTCGTTGCCGGATTAAATAAGGGCTGATCGTCGAATGACGGTCAGCCCTTTCCTTTTGCGCGCGAGGCAAAGAACGCTCGGGATTTCGGCTGCGGGCTCCCGCTCACCTCGGCTGCGCCTCGGATCGCTCACGCCCGCAAGAACGCCTCAAGTTACTGCACGGGAAACTGCGTGGGAGAGTAGGTCGTTGCCGGATTAAGTAAAGGCCAGCATGAGAAATCATGCTGGCCTTTTCCTTTGACAGGAAGAGCATCTGGAAGTCGCCTACCGACAAGGACTAAAGACCGGCCAGCTCGGAACAGTGAAACTGCCGGGCTTGCCGCGGCCGAGTTTCTTGAAGTCGCACTCGGTGACCGAGTACCAACGGCCTCCCACCTTGACTCGGTAGTCCGCCGGCGTTTCAGCTCCCAGGCCCTTCGTGTGCTCGATCCGCGTTGCTTGCACCACTCCTGCGACCGTTCGAACGTACTGAATCTGCAACCAGCGCACCCTCTCGGGGCCCGAGGAACAGACCATACCGGCTGGAGTGTAACACTCGTCCTCACGCGGAGCAGCGCTGCCACCTGGCATGTTCTCCGTGCCTCTGTGTCTCCGTGGTGGATTTCCGGTAGACTCGCAGGCCACAAGATGGCCGCTGGGGGACAAGTCGCGAAGGCCTTCGACGCCCTGCTGGAGCGCATGCCAGGGCGGCTGGGGTGGACCATCGTGCGTATCCCCTTCGATGTGAAGAAAGTCTGGGGCGTGCGCGGGCACCTGCGGGTGCGGGGCGAGATCAACGGCTTCTCCTTCCGCACCTCGCTGTTTCCCACCGGCCGGGGCACCCACTTTCTCCTGATCAACAAGAAGATGCAGCGCGGCGGCGCAGTCGTGCCCGGGTCGCGGGCGCGCCTGCGTCTGGAGCCGGACACGGAGAAGCGCGTGGTCACGGTGCCGGCGGAGCTGACGCGGGCGCTGGCCGAGTCCAAGCGGCTGCAGAAGTGGTACGCGACGGCGTTCAGCGATTCCATGCGGAATTGGATCGCCAAGTGGGTGGGCGAGCCCAAGAGCGCGGCCTCGCGCCGGCGGCGCGCCCAGGATATCGCCGAGCGGCTGATGCTGACCATGGAGGCGGAGCGCGGCGAATTGCCGCCGGTGCTGGCGCTGGCCTTCGCGCGCGAGCCGCGGGCGCGCGCCGGCTGGGAACGGATGCCGCCCTCGTCGCGGCGCCACCACCTGCTGGGGATCTTCTACTACCGCAACCCGGAGGCGCGGGCGCGGCGGGTGGAGAAGGCGGTCGGCGAGATGCTGCGCTACGCGGAGAGGGCCGCTGGGCGCTCCCGTTAGCCGATCGAAGGAGGCGGAGCGCCGCCGGCGCCGGGAGCCGCGGCCGGGCCGGTGGGCGCCGGCGGCTTGCGCACCAGGGCCACGATGGTGAAGACCAAAGCGCAGGGCACGGAGAGGAACAGGCCCATGATCAGGCTGCCGAAAATGCGCAGACCAGGCCGATAACGCCCAGGGTCTGCTGGCCGCGGCTGCGGGCGACGAAGAAGGGTATCAGGCCGAAGAGAACACCTCCGATCAGCGCTCCGAAAAGCTTGGCAATCAGAGTGACTCCCATGGCATCTTCTCCTCGCGGCACGCACCTGTTTGTCGCGGAAGATACCAAAAGCGCGGGCGGGGAGGCCAGAGAAATTGTGGCCGGGGCAAGGACGCACTACAATCGGCATCCGGCCAAGCGAGAGGAGAATGGCAATGAGGCGAATGGTCCTGGGGACAATGCTGATCGTAACGCTGGCGGCCGGGGTGGCCGTCGCCGCCGATGCCGCCAGCGGCTGGGCCCGCATGCAGAAGTTGGTCGGCACCTGGGAGTCAACGGCGGAAGGCAAGCCGTACACGATGACCTTCCAGCTGATCTCCGGCGGCTCGGCGCTGATGGAGAGCATGGGCGCCGAGGACATGGTGACCATGTATCACCTGGACGGCGAGCGGCTGATGATGACCCACTACTGTGCCGCGCACAACCAGCCGCGCATGGTGGCCGAGGTCGAGCCCGACGGCAAGACTATCCGCTTCAAGCTGCTCGACATCACCAACCTGGCCGACCCCCAGGCGGGGCACATGGTCCGCATGGTCCTCGCCTTCGAGGACGACGATCACATCAGCGAGCAGTGGACGTTCCTGAAGAACGGCAAGGAAACCACTGAGACTTTTCACCTGACACGCAAGAAGTAGCGGCTAGCGTCCTGGCATCTGCGCCTGCTGGGCGCGCTGGCGGGCCTGGGCGGCAAGGTCGGGGCGGCCCTGCGCGTCGTAGAGGGCAGCCAGCGCCATCCAGCGGACCGGGTTGTCGGGAGTGAACTTGACCGCCTGCTCCTGGAACTGGACGGCGCGGGTGAGGTCGTTGCGATCGCGCCAGGCGCGGGCGCGTCCTTCGGCGATCTGTGCCTGGAACTCGGCGCCTGCCGCCGAAGCCTCGCCGCTCTTGTAGGGGCTGGAGCGTTCCGCCCGGCCAAAGGCCGCGAGCGCCTCTTCGGGCTGGTGCAGCACCAGGTAGATCTGGCCCAGGGTGCGATAGCGGTCGGCGGGGTCGGTGGAGAGGCGGGCGGAGTTGGCGAGGGCCTGCGCGGCCTCGGCATAGCGGTGCTGGGCGGCGTCGAGGCGCGCCAGCAGGAACCAGCCGGCGTCGCTGGGCCGGAGTCCGACGGCGGTGCGGTACTCCTGCTCGGCCTCGGGCAGGCGGTTCTCGGCTTGCAGAAGCTGGCCGCGGAAGAGGTGCAAGTTGGGGTCGGCGGAGAAGATGGCCTGGGCCCGGTCGAAGTCGGCCAAGGCCTCCGGGTCGCGGTTCAGGACGTAGAGGATCGCTCCCGCGTTGGAATAGAAGTTGTAGAGTTCGGCGCTGCGGCGGGAGGCGCTCTCACCCGCGGGCGCGGGCGGCGGCGGGAGCGGGACGCGGGCACAGTCCAGGCTGAGACGGTCGAGCCAGGCGGCGTTCTCGGGGCGGTTGCGCAGGAAGATGACCGAGACATCGTCGAGATAGACGGGGCGCCAGCCCCCGCTCTGGCAGAAAGCGGCGATGGGGAAGCCGCCCAGGCCGGCGTAGCGCGCCGCCGAAACCAGGATCACGTTGATGCCGCGGCTGTCGGCCTCCTGCTGCCAGGCGGGGGAGTCGGGCGCCTGCTGCATCAGCGAGCGGTGATGATAGAAGAGAGCGGCGCCGAAGGGCACGGCGCGGCCGTCGATGTAGTCGGGATACTGGGGGCCGATGCGCCAGGTCAGGTACCCGCCCAGGTTGTAGTCGTGGAAGATGTTGCCGGGGAGACGCTCGCGCAGCAGGAAGTCGGTGGCGCGCTCCGGGAACCACCAGGAGAGCCCGGCGCCGAAGAGCGTGGTCTGGCCGGAGGCGAGGTAGTAGCGGTTGGAAACCAAGTCGGAGGCGCGGAAGTACACCAGCACGAGCAGAGCGGCGGCCGCCATCGCACGCAGCGCCGGGCGCAGGCGCAACTCCCGCAGCCAGGCGGGCGCGGCCAGGCCTTCGGAGAGCAGCGAGCCGGCCACGATCACGGCCACGCAAGCGAACAGCCCGTGGTAGCGGGTGTGCAGGATGGAGAGCCAGGCGGCGCCGGCCAGCAGCCCGGCCGCGCCCAGGCGCCGGCGCCAGAGCGCGAACACCACGGCGACCGCCACCGCCGCCAGCAGCCACCAGTAGGCGCTCTCCGGATCGCGCCACTTCAGCGCCTGCAGCAGGCTGAAGCGCGAGAAGCGCACCCCCGTCCACTCCAGCACGAAGCTGCCGAAGCCCTTCATCATGCCTTCCTGGCGGACGAGGGCGGCGTAGAGGCGCGGTCCCCAGGGATTGAGCAGGGTGGCGGCGGGCGTGATCAGCAGCCAGGGAGCGGCGCGGCGCAGGCGTACGAGAGCTTCGGGGCGGCGCGCCGCGAAGGGCAGTTCCAGGACCTCCAAGCCGGCGTAAGCGGCGAGCACGCCCAGTCCGGCGACGAATCCCAGGTGCAGGTTCACCCACAGCAGCATGAGCGGGGGCAGCCAGTAGAGCGGGGCGCGGCCCTGGCGGTACTGCTGCCACATCATGCTGAGGAAAACGGCGAAGAGCAGGGTGGTGAACATCTCGGCGCGGGGGCCGGTGCGGTAGGCGAGCACGGGCACGGCGACGATGGCCAGCAGCGCGGCGAAGCCGCTGCCGCGGCGCACGAGCAGGGCCACTGTCGCGGCGCAGGTCAGCGCCCCCAGCCAGGAGAGCGCCGCCCATCCGCCCAGCCGGTAGAGCAGGTAGAAGAGCAGGCCGGAGAAGGGCGGATAGATCCACTCCGCGCCGCGGGCGGTGTAGGAGAAGACGTCGGTGCGCGGCACCTGGTGGTGCTCTGCCATCCAGCGGCCAGTGGCCAGTTGCCAGCCCAGGTCGAAGTCGGAGACGGTGCGCAGGCCGGCGAGCAAGGCGTAGACGAGGGCCAGGGCGGCGAGCGCGAGCAGGAGCGCGCGGCGCAATTGCGGAGACTTCAGGTCCATGCGAGGTCCGGGTGGAGCTTGAAGGGTCGGCTCATGGTAACTCATGCAACGTGGCGTTGGTGAGGAAGGGGTCGTCGAAGGCGGTGCGGTCGCCGGGCCGGCCGCCAGGGACGGGCATGAGGCGGGCGGAGAGCGGCTTGTGCCACTTCACCGCCAGCGCCGCCATGTCGCCGAGGATGCGCGCCAACTGATCCTCGCTGACCGCGCCGGGCAGGGGGATGGTGTCCAGGCCGGTGCCGCAGACGGCGGAGTAGGCCAGCATGGAATCCAGCGAGAGCCGGCCCTCGCTCCAGCGCTGCGCCAGCACGCTGTCCTCCAGGATGGGCAGCATCAGACCGGAGTAGCCGGCGCGCTGGACGGGCAGCGCATGCAGCACCCCGGTGATCACCGAGACCGCGGTCATGGTGCCGCTGGAGCCGAAGGGCGCGCCGGTGAGATTTTCGATGGCGCCGCCGATGGAGACGTCCTTGAGCGGGGCGGGCGAGAGGTCCAGACCCACGTAGCGCCAGCCCGTCTCCTGGGCGATGCGGCGGGCCACCGCTTCGATGGCCTGGGCGTGCGCGCCTAGTTCTTTCGTCAGAGCTTTGCCCGCGACTTCAGGGTCGTGTGTGGTGGAGAACGCCTCGGCCACCACGTTGGCGGACTGCAGCCCGATGGCGAAGCTGTGCCCGGCGCCGGTGTGGTAGGAGGCGGGGTAGAACGGCGTTTCACTAGGCACCATGGCGCTGGCGGCGAAGTTGAAGTTGCCCTGGCCGTGGGGAGTGTGCTCCTCCAGATATTTCATGACGCGGGCAGCGGCGCGCACGGCGTGCCAGTGGATCCCGTCGTCACCGGCGACGACCAGGCTGGCGTTCAGGACCTTGGACTGCGCCAGCACCTCGGCCAGCAGGTCGGCCATCTGGGGGTCGTCGGCGTCGGCGAGCATGGCGGGGCCGATGTCGGCGTCGAAACCCTCCTTCTGCGCGAGCTGGTCGTAGTCCAGCAGGAAGGTCCGCGCCGGCTCGCGCGACATCCCGCGGAGGTATTCGGGGAAGGGCTGGGTGGAGATGCGGATGGTCTGTACCTCGTAGCCGGCGCGCTCGAAGTCGGACTTGGCGCGGCGCAGCATGACCAGCGCATCGGCCACCTGGTCGCGGTAGTGGGCGGCGTCGAGACGGACGAAGGCGGTGAGGGCGCGGACCTTGGGCTTCTCCTTGCCCTGCGCCAGCGCGGCAGCGGGCAGCAGGCAGAGCAGGAATAGGAGAGCGCAGAAGCGGGCGCGAGCCGGCATGGTCAGCCTCCGGAAAGCCGCGATTGTACCCGAAGGCGGCGCGGCGCGCTCCCTTGCCCCCTCTCCCGCAGGGCGGGATCGGGGTCGGTCGCGCGCGGAGCACAGGGGCCGCAGATTCCCGGCACTTAGGTGCCGGGCTGGGTTCTGGCGCCCGCGCTGAAGCGCGGGCTATCTTCATGGTGCCCCTGCGCGCGCGGCACAGCCGGGTCGGCTGTGCCACACGGTCGACGCGGAAGAAGCTCAGTTGCCCTTGCTGGGGGCGGGGGCTTTCTGCACGAACTCCAGTTCCAGGTCGATGGCCACCTCTTCGCTCACCACCATGCCGCCGCTCTCCAGCAACTTGTTGTACATCAGGCCCCAGTCCTTGCGGTTGATCTTGGTCGAGGCGGAGAGGCCGATGCGGGTGTTGCCCCAGGGGTCTTTGATGGCGGGGGAGGGGCCGTCGACGTCGAGCACAACCGGGCGGGTGACGCCGTGCATGGTGAGGTCGCCGGTGACGCGCAGCTTGCCGGGCGCGACCTGCTCCACCTTGGTCGACTTGAAGCTGAGGATGGGGTACTTGGCGACGTCGAAGAAGTTGGCGCTGCGCAGGTCGGCGTCGCGGGCCTCGACGCGGGTGTTGACGGTGGCGGCGTCGATGGAGGCCTCGACGGTGGACTTGGTGATGTCTTTGGGATCGAGTTGCAGCGTGCCGGTGGTCTTGCTGAACTCGCCGCGCACGTTGTTGATCATCATGTGGCGCACGGTGAAGGCGGCGGTGGAGTGGGCGGGATCGATGGTCCAGGTGGCGGTCTGGGCGGCGGCGGCCGCCACCAGGGACAGCACGGCGAGCAACGGGAGAAGACGTCGCATGGAAGGGTATGGCCTCCTTGAGCCGGCATCCGAACAGGAGCAGCCGGGATGGACTTTAGAGTAGCAGGAGGGGTGTTCGGATTCGGCTTGACAAAACATAAGCTGTAACTTATATATTGCACCGCGATGCAAACAGCCCGCCAAACGGAAGTCTTTCAGGCCATCGCCGATCCCACCCGTCGCGCGCTGCTGGATCTTCTGCTGGAGAGCGAGCGCCCGGTGAAGAGTCTGGTGGAGCGGTTCCACATCAGCCAGCCCGCCATCTCACAGCACTTGCGAATTCTGCGGCGCGCGGGGCTGGTGAGCGAACGCCGGGTGGGACGGCAACGCTTCTATCGGCTGGAGGGCCAGATGCTGGGCCAGGTGGCGGACTGGCTGGCGCACTACGAAGACTTCTGGAGGACGAAGTTGGCGGCCCTGGGCAAACACCTGGGACCGGGCGCGGGCGAGGCCGCGGGCCGGCGGGCGCCGCACGATGAGGGGGGATCATGAAGCGCGATCTGAGATTCGAGGCCATCTATCCGCATCCGCCGGAGCGGGTGTGGCGGGCGCTGACCGACCGCCAGGCGCTGGCGGCGTGGCTGATGGAGAACGACTTCGAGCCGCGGCTGGGACACCAGTTCACCTTCCGCATGCGGCCGGTGCCGGGCTTCGACGGCATCGTGCGCTGCCAGGTGACGGAGCTGGAACCGCCGCGGCGGCTGGCCTACACCTGGAAGGCGGACAAGCTGGATACCACGGTGCGTTACCTGCTGGAGCCGGTCGCGGACGGCACGCGCCTGGTGCTGGAGCACTGCGGCTTCTGCGGCGTCGGCGGCATGATGGACAGCCTGATCCTGGCGAACGGCTGGAAGAAGCTGGTGGGGAAGAAGCTGCCCGCGGTGGTGGAGCGGTTGACGGAGGCGGGCCTGGCCCCGGCGACGGCAGCGCCCGCGGAGGAGGGCTACGACCCCGTGCCGCTGCTGCTCGCGCGCTATGCGGCCGGGGTCGAAGTGCTGCGCGAGGCCTTGCGCGAGCTTCCGGCGGGCGAGCTGGACCGGGCGCCGGGCGCCGGAAAGTGGAGCGCTCACCAGACCGCGCTGCACATCGTGGACGCGGAGATCGTGGGGACGGCGCGGCTGCGCTGGATCGCGGCCCAGCCGGGCTCGCTCCTGCCCGGCTATGCCGGCGATGTGTGGGGCGAGAAGCTGAACTACGCAGCCCAGGCGCTGGAGCCGGCGCTGGAGCTGTTCGCGCTGTTGCGCCGGTGCACGGCGGCGATGCTGGGCGGGTTGCCGGCCGCGGCCTGGGAGCACAAGGCGGTCTTCCAGGAGTCGGCGAGCGAGGTCACGCTGGCCTCCTACCTGCTGGCCCACTGCGAACACGCCGAGGCGCACATGGAGGAGATCGCGGCGCTGGCGCCGGCGGGCGCGCGCTAGACGGCCGTCTCAAGGAGGAGACATGGAGAAGAAGTTCCGGGGCAAGCTGCAGGAGATGGGCCCGGGAGGACATTGGACGGCCCTGCGCGTCCCTTTCAACGTGGAAAGAGTGTGGGGCAGCCGGGCGCGGGTGTCGGTGCGAGGGAACATCAACGGCTTCGCCTTCCGCAATTCCATCTTTCCCGACGGCAAGGGCGTCCACTACATGATGGTGAACAAAGCGCTGCAGGCGGGAGCCAAGGCCGGGCCGGGCGAGGTGGTGGCGGTGGCCATGGCCCCGGACACGGCGCCGCGCAAGGTGGCGGTGCCGGCCGTCCTTGAGCGGGCGCTGGCCGGGAATGCCCGCGCGCGGGAGAATTTCGCCGCACTCGCATGGTCGCACCGCAAGGCCTACGTGGATTTCATCCAGGGGGCAAAGCAGGCGGAGACGCGGGAGCGGCGTGCGGCCAAGTCGGTGGCCATGATCGCGCAAGGCAAGAAGCTCATGTAGTGCGGCGGGCACGCTCCTTCCCGGCTCGCATGCGCTCGCGGGCCGGTCGCGCGCGGGTTGACGAAGGCTGCCGGTTCCCGGCACTTACGTGCCGTACTTGGTTCTGCCGCTCGCGCTGAAGCGCGGGTTCCCGAATGGAGGAGCTCAGATGGTTGCGGCCGGCGGCGGGCCGGAGGGCGCGGCGGGGGCGACGCTGCCGCGCAACTGGCGGACGATGGCGGCGACGTCGTTCTCCTGGAAGAGGCGGATGGCGGCCAGGCCGGCGGCACCCGCTTCCAGGCAGGCGGCGGCGTTCTCCGGGGTGACGCCGCCCACGGCCAGCACCGGCATGAAGCGGCTGTAGGAGGCGGCGGTGCGGGGATCGAGCGCGGGCTCGTCGTGGCAGGCGAGGCGCAGCTCGGGGAGGCCCACGCCGGGGCGGGCGCGCGCCGCCACCTTCTCGAAGACGGGCCCGAAGACCACGAAGTCGGCGCCCTGCTGATCGGCGCGGCGCGCGGCGGCGACGGAGTGGCAGGAGACGGCGACCAGGAAGTTTCTCGTCTCTCGTTTCGAGTTTCTGGAAAAAGCTTTCCAGATCCCGCGCGCCTCGTCGGGGGAGAGGTCCTCCGAGGGAAGATGCACGCCGTCGAGGCCGGCGGCCAGGGCGATATCGAGACGCGCGTTCACCAGCAGGCAGGCGGGGCGGCGGCCCAGCGGCGGCGGCGTCATGCGGACCAAGGCGCGGGCCTCGCGCGCCAGGTGCTCGAGTTCGCGCGCCGACAGGTCCTTCTCGCGCAACTGGATGTAGTCCACGCCCGCGCGCGCCGCTTCCGCGATCTTGGCCATGAGCCGGCGACGGCGCTCCTCCTCGGGGCCGGGGAACTGGCGGCGATCCGTGATGTAGTAAAGGAGCACGGGAGCGGACGGTTCCGACGATTGAGTAATTGAGGAATCGGGTAATTGGGTATCGAAAGACCGCACCGAGCCCGGGCGTTCCGCCGAACCCAATCCCAGTGTCTCACTCAATTACCCGATTACTCAATTTCCCGATTGCTCAATCTCTACGGTGGCCGGGTCTTGGCGATGCCGGGCGCGGTGTCTTCCTGCTTGGGGTGCGGGGCCTCGAGGTGGAACTTGGTGAGGCCGTCGCGCAGGCGCTGGAAGCCCTCTTCCGGGGTATCGACCGGGCGGAACAGGTCGAGGTCCTCGGGGGAGATGGTGCCGGCGTCCACCAGCGCCTGGAAGTTGACAACGCGGTTCCAGTACTCGCTGCCGTAGATGATGACCAGGATCTTCTTGGCCAGCTTGTCGGTCTGCGCCAGGGTGAGCAGCTCGAAGAGCTCGTCCAGGGTGCCGAAGCCTCCGGGAAAGATGACCAGGGCCTTGGCCAGGTAGGCGAACCAGAATTTGCGCATGAAGAAGTAGTGGAACTCGAAGTTGAGGCCGGGGCTGATGTAGGGGTTGGGCATCTGCTCGTAAGGGAGGCGGATGTTGAGGCCGATGGTCTTGCCGCCGGCCTCGCGGGCTCCGCGGTTGGCGGCCTCCATGATGCCGGGGCCGCCGCCGGAGGTCACCACGAAGCGGTGGCGCCGGCCGGGCAGATGGATGGACCACTCCGTCAGCAGGCGGGCGAGGTGGCGCGCGTCCTCGTAGTAGCGCGCCATCTTGAGGTCGGTGCGGGCGCGGTCGAGCTGCGTGCGCTGGGCGGGAGCGATGGGAGCGTGGGAGCTGGGCTGCTCCAGCAATTGCACCGCGCTTTCCGCGTGCGACTGGGGATGGATGCGGGCGGAGCCGAAGAAGACCACGGTGTCCTGGATGCGCTCCTTGCGGAAGCGCGAGAGCGGCTCGTTGTACTCCGCCAGCAGGCGCAGGATGCGGGCGTCGGGGCTGTCGAGGAAGCCCTTGTTCTCGTAGGCCAGGGGTGCGGGCCCCAGGGTGGGTTCGTTTGCCATAGGGACGGTCCGGCTTCCTCCCGCTGCCGGGGATTCTATTCTAAAGGCGGAGGCGGGGCGGCGGAGAAGTGCTTCGGGCTAGGGGCGGGGCGCCTCGCGGTAGTGGAGAGCCTCCCAGACGCCGAACCAGAGATCGAGCAGGCCCAGTCCGGAGACGGCGCCGCGCACGAAGCCCTGCTGCAGGAAGGCGCGCAGGGCCGGCCACCGGGCCAGCAAGGTGTTGTCGGTCCACTGCGAGGTCCAGGGCAGCACCACCAGGGTCATGCCCACTACCATGCAGAACAGGACGAAGGTGAGCAGGGAGATCCGCTGCAGCCAGATGGGGACGTGGTGACCGCCGGGCCCGGCCTGGGTGCGGGGAGCGGCGGGCGGGTCCAAGGGCGGCGAAGGTGCGGGAGACTGGGCGGGCCGGCTGGGTGGGGGAGACGAAGCCATCGGCAGGGCTCTAGGCTTTCAGAGCCTTGATGCGCTCGGCGACGTCGCGATAGTCGATGTTGGAGCCGTAGACTTCCATGAAGTTGTCGAGGGCGGCCTTGCGGTTGCCGGCGGCCTCGTGGGCGGAGGCCAACTCGTAATAGACGGCCAGGCGGCTGTCCTCCTCCAGTCCCGGGACCTTGAGGGCCTTCTCGTACCACTTGATGGCGGCCTGGGGCACACCTTTTTCCAGGAAGCAGTTGGCCAGCCAGGTGTAGGCCTGCATGACCTGGCCGAAGGGATGGCCGTGGTCGATGGCCTGGCAGACTTTTTGTAGTTCGCCGATGGCCTCATCCATCAGGCCCATCTCCTTGAAGGCGACGCCGAGGTTGTAGTGCGTGTCGGGATCTTCGGGCTCGCCCTGGGTCTCTTCCACGTCCTCCTTGAACTCGTCGAACATGTCGGAGAGGACGGAGGTGGCCTCGGTCTGGTCCAGAGCGACGGGCGCCGCCGCGGGAGCGGCGGCAGTCGCAGCGGGAACGGCAGACATCGCGGCCACGGGCGCGGCGACCGGGGCCGGAGGCGGTGGCATGGGGGCTGCGACCACCGGAGCGGGTGCGGGTTTTGCAACGGGCGGAGGCGGTGGAGG